>NZ_JBXWSG010000144.1:0-4891 GCF_059613305.1 Ruegeria sp. BHSB056
TCTCAAGCCTGTACGTGGCCGAGGCGCGCATATCCGTAAGCGGTGAATAATCGTCGGCAAAAGCGGGCAGAGCGGCGTCAATCGCCTCGCGCGCCCACGGCTTGCCGATCAGCGCGGCCTCGACATGGGCTGCCCGTTTCGGAATGCCAGCCATACCGCCAAACGCGATGCGCGCAGCCGCCACCCGTCCGTCCGAAATGGTAATGTTGAAACATCCGCACACGGCCGAGATATCCTGATCGAACCGTTTGCTCAGCTTGTAGCATTTCAGCCGGTCCGCCTGACGCGGGAAGCTGACGGCTTCGACAAACTCACCCGGCGCGCGGTCCTGTTTCCCGTAATCGATGAAGAAGTCTTCCAGCAGGACTGACCGGCGTTCATCACCTTTGCGCAGGTGCAGCGTGGCACCCAATGCGATGAGCGCGGGCGGGTTGTCTCCGATTGGTGAGCCATTGGCGATGTTGCCGCCCACAGTGGCCGCGTGGCGGACCTGAACACTGGCATAGCGCCGGATCATTTCGGCATAGGATGGGTGAATGTCCGCCAAGGCGTCGCCCATACGGTTCATATCGACCATGGCACCGAAACGAATTTCTTCGCCGGTGATCGTGATCTCTTTGAGATCGTCACAGCGGTTCAGGAAGATCACCGGATCAAGATCGCGTAGTTGCTTGGTCACCCAAAGCCCAACGTCTGTTGCGCCCGCAACCAAAGTGGCATTCGGGTTCTCGGCATATACGGCAGCCAGCGCGTCGGACGAGCCCGGCAGCATGGGTGAGGCGGCAGGCGTTGCGACAGGCTTGTCCTTGACCCAGACAGGCACGGGCTGTTTCTCGGCCGCTTCGGCTGCGCGAATAATGGGAGCGTAACCCGTGCAACGGCACAGATTACCGGCAAGCTGTGTATCGTGATCCGTCGCGCCATTGGTGTGACCGGCCACCATCGACATGACAAAACCGGGCGTGCAAAAGCCGCATTGCGAACCGTGCAAGTCAACCATGGCTTGCTGAACCGGATGGACCTCGCCATCGGGGCTGCTGGCGCCTTCGACGGTTCGAACCGCCTTGCCATGCAACTGCGGCAGGAACAGGATGCACGAGTTCAGCGCCTTTGCGCCACCCGCATCCGTCACCATGACAGTGCAGGCACCGCAATCGCCTTCGTTGCAGCCTTCCTTGGTGCCGGTCAGGCCACGATCTTCACGCAGCCAATCCAGCAGAGTGGCCGTCGGATTGATATCCGTCAGCTCCACTGTCTCTCCGTTCAGAAGAAACGTGATGTCCATTCGAGAAACCCGTCGCCTTACCCGGTTGCGCCCTGGTGGTGCCCTCCTTCGATGCGACGTAGAAAGAGTGGCGGGCGGATAGCTTGCCAATGGATGTTAGAAACAGCATGCGTGATCTGGCAAGAAAAACTGCCTGTATGATGCATCATTACAGCCAAATGGCGTGGATTTGCGCACCCTGTTTAAATATCAGTTGCTTGAAACTAAAGCGTTTTTTTGTCAGTGAAGATACCGCTTTCCGAAGCACCTTCTGGAAAATCCGAATAATCGAAAATGATTATTTTGCCAAACAACGGCGCAGGTTCCGGCTTTTGCATGCCTCGCGGCTAGGGTAGCCTGCCGTTCATGAGCAGTACCCCCCGATTCATTCACCTACGTGTTCACACCGAATATTCCCTTCTGGAAGGCGCTGTGCGGCTGAAAAAACTGCCCTCCCTGTGCGAGAAGATGGAGATGCCTGCCGTTGCAGTGACTGACACGAATTCCATGTTTTCGGCGCTGGAATTTTCGGTGACAGCCAGTCAGGCTGGTGTCCAGCCGATCATGGGATGTCAGGCTGATCTGACTTATGTGCAATCGCAACCGGGGGAAAAGCTGAAAACGCCCGCGCCGCTTGTTCTGCTGGCACAGTCCGAGGCGGGGTACGAGAACCTGATGAAGCTGAGCACGTGCCTTTACGTGGACAAGGGCGGGCAGTTGCCGCAGGTCACGCTGGACGAGCTTGCGGAACGCTCCGACGGGCTGATCTGCCTGTCAGGAGGGCCTGACGGGCCGGTGGGCCGCCTGTTGCAACAGGGGCAACGTCCGGCGGCCGAGACGCTGGTGGATCGGCTGGCCGCGATCTTCCCGGATCGTCTGTATATCGAACTCCAGCGTCATCCGGGCGAAGACGGCCAACCCGAGGCCGAACGCCAGACCGAGCGCGGCCATATCGAAATGGCCTATGCCAAGAACCTGCCGCTGGTCGCCACCAATGACGTCTATTTTCCAACCTCGGATATGTACGAGGCCCATGATGCGCTGATCTGTATTGCCGAAGGGGCCTATGTCGACCAGCAGGAAGGCCGCCGCCGCCTGACCGCGCAGCATTATTTCAAGTCGCAGCAGGAAATGGTGACGCTGTTCGCTGATCTGCCCGAGGCCATTGAGAACACGGTCGAGATCGCGCGCCGTTGCGCCTTTATGGCTTATCGCCGCGATCCCATCCTGCCGAAATTCGCCGATGACGAGGTCGCTGAACTGCGCCGCATCGCCAATGAAGGCTTGCAGAAACGTTTGGCGGTAATCCCCCATGCGGTGACGCCCGAGGAGTATCAGGAGCGGTTGGATTTCGAACTTGGCATCATCGAAGGCATGGGCTTTCCTGGTTACTTCCTGATCGTTGCCGACTTTATCCAATGGGCCAAGGATCACGATATTCCGGTTGGACCGGGGCGGGGATCGGGTGCGGGCTCGCTGGTGGCTTATGCGCTGACAATTACCGACCTCGATCCGCTGCGTTACAGCCTGCTGTTTGAACGGTTCCTGAATCCCGAACGGGTTTCGATGCCCGACTTCGATATCGACTTCTGCATGGATCGCCGCGAAGAGGTGATCCGCTACGTGCAGCAGAAATACGGGCGCGACAAGGTGGGGCAGATCATCACTTTTGGTGCCTTGCTGTCCAAGGCCGCCGTACGCGATATCGGGCGGGTGCTGCAAATGCCTTACGGACAGGTGGACCGTCTGTCCAAGATGATCCCCGTGGAAGGCGTCAAACCGGTTTCCATCGAAAAAGCCCTGAAGGACGAGCCGCGCCTGCGGGAAGAAGCGCGCAACGAAGAGGTGGTGGATCGTCTGCTGACATATGGCCAGCAGGTCGAAGGGCTGCTGCGCAACGCCTCGACCCACGCGGCTGGGGTTGTGATTGGCGACCGGCCACTGGACGCGCTGGTGCCGATCTATCAGGACCCGCGATCCGACATGCCTGCGACCCAATTCAACATGAAATGGGTGGAACAGGCCGGGCTGGTAAAGTTCGACTTTCTGGGGCTGAAAACCCTGACCGTGATCCAGAACGCGATGGACCTGATCTTCAAGTCCGGACGGAAGCTGCATATCGCCGCCGATGGCACCGAGCTTTACGAACCTGCCGAGGGGGCCGAGAACCAGATCAACGCCATCCCATTGGATGACGAAGCGACGTATAAGCTCTATTCAGCGGCCAAGACGGTCGCGGTGTTCCAGGTTGAATCCTCGGGCATGATGGACGCGCTCAAGCGCATGAAACCCACCTGCATCGAGGATATCGTGGCTCTCGTGGCGCTCTACCGCCCCGGCCCGATGGAGAACATCCCCACCTATTGCGAGGTCAAGAACGGCCAGCGCGAGATCACCTCGGTCCACCCGCTGATCGACCACATCTTGGAAGAAACGCAGGGCATCATCGTCTATCAGGAGCAGGTGATGCAGATCGCGCAGGTCATGGCGGGCTACAGCCTTGGCGGCGCCGACCTGCTGCGCCGCGCGATGGGCAAGAAGATCAAAGAGGCGATGGACGCCGAACGCCCGAAATTCGAGGCCGGCGCGGCCAAGAACGAGGTGGACGCCAAGAAGGCCTCCGAAGTGTTCGACCTCTTGGAAAAATTCGCCAACTACGGCTTCAACAAGTCCCACGCGGCGGCCTACGCGGTGGTCAGCTACCAGACCGGCTGGCTCAAGGCGAACCACCCGGTCGAGTTCATGGCGGGCGTCATGAACTGCGATATCCACCTGACCGACAAGCTGGCGGTGTATTTCGAAGAGGTACGAAAGGGTCTGGGCCTGCCTTACGTGCCGCCCTGCGTGAACCGCTCGCTGGCGACCTTCGACGTGGTGGACGGCCAACTGGTCTATGCGCTGGGCGCGCTGAAAAACGTGGGCGTCGAGGCGATGAACCTGGTGGTGCAGGGCAGGGGCGACAAACCTTTCGTCAACCTCTTTGACTTCGCCCGCCGGGTCGATCTTAAGAAGGTCGGCAAACGTCCGCTGGAAATGCTGGCGCGTGCGGGCGCTTTTGATGAGCTCGACAAGAACCGTCGCCGCGTGTTCGAAAGCCTTGACCGTCTGGTACAGTATTCGGCGGCGATCCATGAACAGAAGAACTCCAATCAGGTGTCTCTGTTCGGCGAGGCAGGCGACGACCTGCCCGAACCGCGCCTGTCGCCGACGCCCGACTGGCTGCCGGCCGAGCGCCTCAGCGAAGAATTCAAGGCCATCGGCTTTTACCTCTCGGGGCATCCGCTGGACGATTACATGCCTGCGCTGAAACGCAAACAGGTGATGACGCTGGACGAGGTGACGGAAAGGGCCCGGTCTGGCCCGTTCATCGCCAAGATGGCCGGGGTTGTCGCCGGGCGGCAGGAACGGAAATCGGCCAAGGGCAACCGGTTCGCCTTTGCCCAGCTTTCGGACCCGACCGGCGCTTATGAGGTCACGCTGTTTTCCGACACGCTGGAGAAATGCCGCGAGTTTCTGGAAACCGGCGCTCAGGTGGTTCTGACCGTCGAGGCGACGATGGAGTCCGATCAGCTCAAGCTGCTGGGTCGTTCGGTTGGACCAGCGGATTCTGTGGTGGCCGAAGCCGGG
>NZ_JBXWSG010000145.1:0-4616 GCF_059613305.1 Ruegeria sp. BHSB056
TGTGGTGTGGTTGATCGTTCCCAAGGCGGTGCGCGCAACAAGAACAACCGGAGCCTGCCATCCGGCAATCAGGTCCAGAAAAAACGACTGGCGGTTCAGCGGCACCATAAGGCCCCCTGCCCCTTCGACAACAAGAGGCCCGTCCACTTTCGGAATTTCAAGACGCGAGAGGTCAATCTCAATACCCATGTCTTCGGCAGACAGATGCGGTGAGGCGGGCATGTTCAGCCGGTAGGCTTCGGGAAGGACCTCGACACCGCTCAGCGCGCTGACGGTTTCAGTGTCCGTAGCATCCTCAAGACCAGACTGAACAGGTTTCCAGTACCGGGCCTGCAAAGCTGTCGCCAGACCAGCCGAAAACACGGTTTTTCCAACACCTGTGTCGGTTCCGGCAACGATCAGCGCGCTCATGCGGCCTCCGACTGACAGATTGCGATGGTTGAAAATAGGGTCGAGATATCCTGAAGGGTGACATTTCCGGTAATCGACACGCGCAAACGGGATGTGCCTTTTGGGACAGTGGGCGGGCGGATGCCCCGAACGTCAAAACCCTGCTGCTGCAAAGTGGCCGCCATCGCCATTGTGCGCTCGTCGTCTCCCAGTACAACCGGGATGATCTGGCTGTTCAACGCGGCTGCGGGCAACCCCAGTTCCCGTGCGGTGTCATGGGCATGGCGCATACGTTCATGCGCGCCTTCAACCAGACTTACATCCTCGGCCAGTTCCCGTAGCGCAGCACGAACCAGAGCAGCGTTCAAAGGCGACGGAGCGGTCGCAAAGATGAAGGGACGAGCGCGGTTGATCAGGGTATCTATCATCACGCGCGGACCGCAGATCAGCCCACCTGAGACACCAAGCCCTTTACCACAGGTATGCAATGTCAGCAGATCAGCATTCAGGTCATGCGCAAGACCCCGGCCTCGCTCTCCGAAAACGCCGGTGGCGTGGGCCTCATCAACAACCAAAACTGCATCAGCTTCGCGCGCAAGTACGGACAAGTCTTCCAGCGGCGCCAGATCACCTTCCATGGAATACACGCTTTCGACCGCAATCCAGACCTGACCCGAACCGCCTGTAGATTGCCAGTCGCGCAATACGTTGCGTGCATCCGCAACATCATTGTGACGGAAGGCACGCAGGTCTGCACGGCTGGACCGCATACCTTCATGGGCGCTCGCGTGAACCAGCGCGTCATAAAGGACCAAATCCTCAGCCGCAGGCAACGTGGAGAAGATTGCCTGATTGGCCTGGAACCCGCCTCCCATGAACAGCGCGGCCTCAGCCTCAAAGAATGCGACCGCTTCCCGCTCCAACGCTTCATGTTCAGGGTGGTTGCCCCGCAACAGACGTGAACCTCCCGAACCTACAGGCACACCCCGCGACAGCGCATCATGTGCCGCACGTTGTAACACTTGAGATCCGGCAAGACCCAGATAGTCATTCGACGCGAAATCCAGCCCTTGCGTCGGGATCAAGGCCCGGCGGCGGTGCCGGGCTTGAAGCGCATCAAGCATCGATTCCAGTCGGTTGACTGCTTTCATTCGGCAGCTTCCGTGCAGTTTCGCGTTTCGGCTTTTTCAGCCTGAAGACCAAGTTTCGCAAACAGGACCGCGTCGGTGTCTTCTTCGGGGTTTTCTGCTGTCAGAAGCGTTTCGCCAACAAAGATCGAGTTGGCACCGGCGAAAAAGCACATCGCCTGCATCTCGTCACTCATGTCGCTGCGCCCGGCCGAAAGCCGCACATAGGACTTGGGCATCAAAATGCGGGCCGTTGCTATGATCCGCACAAAGTCGATCGGGTCAATCGGCTCGGCGTCGGCAAGTGGGGTATCGGCCTGCGGCATCAACATATTGATCGGCACCGAGTCCGGTGGAGGCGTCATGTTGGCCAATGTCAGCAACATGTCGATACGGTCACCAGTATGTTCACCCATCCCCAGAATGCCGCCTGAGCAAACCTTGATCCCTGCTTCCTGCACCCGGTTCATCGTATCGATCCGATCCGCAAAGGTACGGGTGGTGATGACTTCGGAGTAATAGCGTTCCGAGGTGTCGATGTTGTGATTGTAATAGTCCAAACCGGCATCGCGCAGCTGCACCACCTGGGTGTCGTCGAGCATACCCAACGTCATGCAGGTTTCCATGCCCAGTTCCTTGACGCCCTCGACCATCGCGACCAGCGCATCCATGTCACGCGCCTTTGGCTCGCGCCACGCCGCGCCCATGCAAAACCGGGTCGCGCCGCCATCGCGGGCTTTCTTGGCCTCGGTCAGAACGCGCTGAACCTCGATCAGCTTCGATGCTGGTAAGGTTGATCCATTGCGGGCTGATTGCGAGCAATAGGCACAATCTTCGGCGCAGCCACCTGTCTTGATCGACAATAGCTTCGAAGTCTGGATCTGGTTTGGATCAAAGTTTTCCCGATGCACGGTCTGCGCACGGAACAAAAGGTCCATTAGCGGAAGATCATGAATAGCTTGCGCAGTTTTACGGGTCCAGCCGGAGTGTGGGATGATCATTTTATCTATAAAACTTTCTGCAGCTTGCGTTGCTGTGGATTTATTATCGATAAAATCTGAATGCGCAACTGTGTTGGCGCAAACGATCATAAATCAAGCGGAAATGCCGCGCCTTCAGAAATCGAGCCCCAGATCGACGGTGCGGGCAGAATGCGTCAAGGCACCGGACGAGATGTAATCAACCCCTGTCGCCGCAATCGATGCGACCCGTTCCAATGTCACATTGCCGCTGGCTTCGGTCTTCAACCGCCCGCCCACCATGGCAACCGCTTCGCGCAGCATGTCATTGTCCATGTTGTCCAACAAAACAACCGAAGCGCCGCCCACGTCCAGCACTTCGGTAAGCTGGTCCAGTCGATCAACTTCAATTTCGACCGCCATCATGTGACTGGCCTGTGCCTTGGCGGCTTCAAGAACCTGACGGATGCCACCGGCCGCAGCAATGTGGTTGTCCTTGATCAGAATTGCATCTGATAAGGAATAGCGGTGGTTGAAACCGCCACCGTGCAGCACGGCTTGTTTTTCCACGATGCGCAGACCTGGTGTGGTTTTACGCGTGCAGGTCATGCGGGCAGTGGTGCCCTTGGTCTGCTCCACAAATGCGGCAGTCTTTGTGGCAATACCCGTCAGGCGTCCGGCAAAGTTCAGAGCGACACGTTCGCCCGACAGGATCGATGCGGCAGAGCCTTTAATGGTCATCAGCGTATCACCGCGTGCACAACGCGAACCATCCTTGATCCTCACGTCAACCTCAAGCGACGGATCCATAAGCCGGAACGCGATTGCAGCAACTTGCATCCCCGACACGACAGCGTTCTCGCGCGCGTTCAGGCTGGCTGTGTAGGTTGTTTCCTGTGGGATCACAGCGCGGGTTGTCACATCACCGTAGCTTCCCAGATCCTCCATCAGCGCAGCGCGGACCATGGGTTCCAGGATCAGATCTGGCAGGATCGCATTTGTCATGACAGTTCCTCGCAGGCTTTGGCCCGAATGCTCATTGCTTCGGACAAATACATCCGGGACCGCTCTCCGAGCCCAACATTGGCTTTTGGAAAGTCAGACCGCTTGTGTGCACCGCGGCTTTCTTCGCGTTTCAAGGCTCCGGCAGCGATCAGGGTCGCGGTTGCACACATGTTGCGAAATGACGGGCTGGTATCATGCTGCCCCTCCAACCGCGCAATAGTTTGCAGAGCACGGTTTAGGCCCGCCCGGTCCCGGACAACGCCAACGTCACGCGTCATGGTTTCGCGCAACTCCTGGATAGCCTTGGTCGTGTCAGGGGACACTACCTGAACAAAATGCAATGCAACTGGGTCGGCAATTGACACCACCGGAACGGATGTCCCGATGCTTTCGGCGCAGATGCGCGCAAAAACAAGCGCCTCAAGCAGCCCGTTCGAGGCCAGCCGGTTAGCACCGTGAAGGCCGGTCGAAGATGCCTCGCCGCAGACCCAAAGCCCGTCAAGTGTCGCGCGACCGTCAAAGTCGGTAGCAATACCACCCATGTGATAATGCGCTGCCGGTGCGACCGGAATCGGTTCGTTGACCGGGTCGATACCATTGCGCGCGCAGTATTCGGCAACTGCCGGGAACAGGTCCGTTATCTTCGAGCCTAATGCGGTGCGGGTGTCCAGCATGGGTCGGTTGCCTGCCTGCACTTCGGCAAAAATCGCACGCGCAACGACGTCTCGCGGGGCAAGTTCTGCGTCCGGGTGAACGGATAACATGAACCGCTCACCCTTATTGTTGATCAGGGTTGCCCCTTCTCCGCGCAACGCCTCGGTTGCCAGCGGAGCCGGATCTTCACCAACATCCATTGCCGTCGGATGAAACTGAACGAATTCGGCGTCAGCAATAAGTGCACCAGCACGCGCGGCCATCCCGATGACTTGCCCCCGAATGCGTGCCGGATTGGTCGTCAAGGCATACAGCCCGCCAGAGCCACCCCCGGCAAGCAATACGGCAGGCCCACATAGCGTTACGGGCTCGGACTCTGTTTCGGATGCGTCCTGAACCGTGACGCCAGTCACCCGACCGTTTGATACGTCCAGCGCCGTAGCAAGGACACCTTCCAACACCTGAACCGAAGGCGTTTCAT
>NZ_JBXWSG010000146.1:0-4560 GCF_059613305.1 Ruegeria sp. BHSB056
CATGATGGCTCGTTTTGCGCTGGAAAGCCGAACCCGCAATTTCTCGCTTTATCTGGGTGACGCCCAGCGGGGCGATGTGCACAGCCTGTCGGAAAGGACCTGACGAATGGAGTTTTCCCTTTTTGCCCATATGGAACGGCTGGGCCCCGAACAGTCGCATGAGAAACTGTATGAAGAGTTCATCGAGCTGTGCAAGATGGCTGATCAGGCAGGGATGCGTGCGGTCTGGACTGGTGAACATCACGGGATGGATTTCACTATCGCACCCAACCCGCTGATGTCGCTGGTGGACATCGCGCATCATACCAAAAACGTGCGCCTTGGCACCGGCACTGTGATCGCGCCGTTCTGGCACCCGATCAAACTGGCGGGCGAGACAGCCGCAGCGGATCTCATGACCGGCGGCCGGATCGAGCTGGGCATAGCGCGCGGTGCCTACTCTTATGAATACGAGCGGCTTATGCCCGGTCTGGACGCATGGACCGCCGGTCAGCGAATGCGAGAGATCGCTCCTCTGCTGCCCAAATTGTGGGAAGGCGACTGCGCGCATAACGGAGAGTTCTTTCAGTTTCCCGCCACCAGTTCGGCCCCAAAGCCGGTTCAACCCGGCGGCCCGCCCATCTGGATTGCCGCGCGGGATCCGAACAGCCACGAGTTCGGCGTTCAGAACGGATTCAACATTCAGGTCACCCCGCTCTGGCAAGGCATCGAAGAAATCGAAACACTGATGACCCGTTTTGAGACCGCCTGCGCCAATCACGATGGAGCGCGCCCCAAGATCATGCTGCTTCACCACACCTATGTCGGGCGCGATGACGCTGAACTGGATCAGGCAGCGCGGGATTTGTCCCGGTTTTATAACTATTTCGGCGCGTGGTTCCAAAACAAGCGACCAGTCCGACAGGGATTGATTCAGGCGCTGACCGAAGAAGAAATGGCGGCCAACGCAATGATGACACCCGAAAATCTGGCGCGTGATCTGACAATCGGCACGGCGGACGGAGTGACAGAGCGTCTGAAACGCTATGAAGACCTTGGATATGATGAATACTCGTTTTGGATTGACAGCGGCATGAGCTTCGAACGCAAACGCGCATCGCTTGCCCGTTTCATCGACGATGTAATGCCAAAGTTTCAGTGAGGGGCCGCAATGCACCAGAAGCCACATTACCAGCTATTTATCGACGGCACTTGGACCGAAGGCGCACGTGGGCAAGTGATGGCCTCGTTGAATCCGGCAACGGGTGAGGAATGGGCCAGTTTCGCCTGCGCGGCACCCGAAGACGTAGAGCACGCCGTTTCTGCAGCGCGCCGGTCACTTGATGATCCGGCGTGGCGGGACATGACGCAAACCGCACGTGGCAAACTGTTATTCCGCCTTGCAGAACTGATCGAACAGAACGCAGAACGCCTTGGCGAGATCGAGACAAAGGACAGTGGCAAGCTGCTGGCGGAAACCGCGACCCAAACGGCATATGTCGGCGATTATTATCGCTACTATGCGGGGCTGGCGGACAAAATCGAAGGCGCGGTTCTGCCGATCGACAAACCGGACATGCATGTCTTTACGCGGCGCGAGCCCATTGGCGTGGTGGTCGCAATTGTCCCCTGGAACGCGCAGATGTTTTTGACAGCTACCAAGCTTGGGCCAGCTCTTGCCGCAGGGTGCTCGGTTGTGCTGAAGGCATCAGAGATTGCGCCCGCCCCAATGCTGGAGTTCGCCCGCTTGATCGACAAAGCGGGTTTCCCACCCGGCGTCGTCTCCGTCATTACCGGGGACGCAGAAAACTGTGCGATCCCTCTAACCCGGCATCCTGACGTGGACCGGATCGCGTTCACTGGCGGCCCGGAAACGGCGCGCCATGTGGTGCGCAACTCGGCTGAGAACTTTGCCGTAACCACATTGGAGTTGGGTGGAAAATCCCCGATCATAGTTTTCGATGATGCCAATCTGGATGGCGCCGCCAACGGCCTGATCGCGGGCAATTTCGGTGCTTCAGGTCAAAGCTGCGTCGCAGGATCACGCGGGCTGATCCATCTTCCAATTATGGAATCTCTTATCGCCAAAATCGAAGAAAAGATGTCGGGCATTGTCATCGGCGATCCATTGGAACCTGAAACTCATATTGGCCCGCTGTGCACAAACGCCCAGATTGTCAGAATTCAGGCGACGCTGGCCAAGGCCAAGGAACAGGGCGCCCGTATTCGTTTCGGAGGCGCGCCACTGGATCGGTCTGGTCATTTCATGGCCCCAACGCTGGTGGAATGCACCAGTGCCGAGACAGAGACCCTGAAGGTCGAAATGTTCGGTCCCGTCATGTCCTTGCTGCCCTTCGACACTGAAGAAGAGGCAATCAACCTGGCCAATGACACGCCATTCGGGCTTGGCTCGGGTATCTTCACCGAAAATGTCGCCCGTGCTCACCGTGTTTCATCCCGCCTGCAATCGGGCATCTGCTGGATCAACACCTACCGCGCCGTCTCACCCATCGCGCCCTTTGGCGGCTTCAACCAATCCGGTTATGGCAGGGAAGCGGGATTAGAGGCCATTCACGACTACACGCGGACCAAGACCGTTTGGCTGAATACATCGGAAAAACCGATGTCGAAGCCCTTTGTTATGCGCTGAGGTGATCTGCAAGACGATCAACGATCGCAACTGCACAGAACCGCTGTCTTCCAGCCTTATCACTTGCCCCACTTTCAGCCAGATCAAGGGTGGGTGCGATTTGCTTGGGAAAACGCGATGATTGCATCAACCAACAGGTCAATCGTATCGACGGCAATTACGTCCGCGGCGACACTGTCGGCGATTATCGAAAACTCTGAACACGCGATAAGTTGCATATCTGCCCCGGCACCAATCAGTTCCGCAGATACGGTATTCAGAGTTTGGCGTGCCTCATTGTAAGAGTCACCGGCCTTGATCCTGCGGATGGCCGCAAGCATCTTGCCCTCATCTGCTGGCCAGACAACTGACATTCCCCGCGCCTGAAACGCCGTGTCGAAAAGACCTACGCGCTGCAGCGCGGGCGACGCCAGCATCCCGACACACCCACCCGGTCCGATCATCCCAGCGGCACGATCCACTGCCAATTCCACCATGTTCAACAAGGGAATAGTCGCGGCATCCGTAATCGCAGCAGCATAGTAATGTGCGGTGTTGCACGGCATAGCCAATGCCACAGCCCCGGCAGCTTGAAGACGACGTGCCATCGCAGCAAGCACAGGCCCCGGATCCTCGCCCGTTCCGTCAATCAGATGAACAATACGAGACGGCACCTGCGGGTTCATATCGATCAACAACGGGATATGGTCACGATCATCGCTTGCCGGTACTGCCTCCACCAACTTGCGCTGGAGGAGGATGGTCGCCTCGGGCCCCATGCCACCAAGAATACCGATCGGGGCCCGCGTCATTGGTCAGATATTGACCCAGCGGTTCTGATGATCAAATACAAAGTCATACCCTCCCAGGGCCGCTGCACCGCCGGTGTGCAGGAATACGACACGCTGGTCCTGGAACTCGCCTTTGCGTGCAAGATCAATAAGACCTGCCGCACCTTTTGCCGAATAGCAGGGATCCAAAAGTATCCCCTCCAGTTCGGCAAACATTCGGATTGCCTCGATACCACTTTCGGTTGGCAGGCCATAACCCTGCCCGACATAGTCGGTATTGGCCATCACGTCTTCGCGGTTCACGACGCCTGCGCATCCCAGCTTCTCGGCTGTTTTGCAGGCTAGATCGTAAACCATTTGTTCCTGTTTAGGCTGGGGCGCCCTGGTCCCGATCCCCAGAACCGGCACCTTCGCGTTCATGGCGCACATGCCGGTCACCAGCCCCGCCTGCGTTCCCGAAGAGCCGGTCGCGTGCACCAGCCGGTCAATTCTCAAACCACGGTCGTTGGCTTGACCCAAAAGCTCAAAAGCTGCGTTCACATAGCCAAGGGCACCTGTCGGGTTTGATCCACCGCCGGGGATGACGTAAACGTTGCGTCCTTCTGCCCTTTTCTTCTCTGCTGCTTTTTCCATCTCGGCCGGCATGTCATGCCCGCCGGGAAATTTTTCGGTCGTTGCACCGTGCAGGTGATCCAACAGGACATTGCCGTTGGTGTTGTAGTTTCCGTCCTGATAACCGGTGCGATCTTCCAGCAGGATATGGCAATCAAATCCCAGCTTGGCTGCAAAAGCGGCTGTCTGTCGGCCGTGGTTGGTTTGTGTCGCCCCTTGCGTCATGACCATATCCGCGCCCTGCGCCTCGGCTTCG
Source organism: Ruegeria sp. BHSB056 (assembly GCF_059613305.1). Taxonomy (NCBI): domain Bacteria; kingdom Pseudomonadati; phylum Pseudomonadota; class Alphaproteobacteria; order Rhodobacterales; family Roseobacteraceae; genus Ruegeria; species Ruegeria sp. BHSB056. Next base: position 4,268 of record NZ_JBXWSG010000146.1, read on the forward strand.
GCCATCAGGAATTCCAGCTTTCGGGTCTTGTTGCCACCGGTCGACATACCTGTGCAGTCATCGCGTTTGATCCAGATTTCCACCCCCAGCTCCTTGGACAGTCGCTTCATCGGCTCCAACGGCGTCGGCAGATGGGCAAGGTGCACACGGGGAAAGCGGGCGAGATGCATGTGGAGGCTCCTAACATTGACTTTCGGCAATTTATCATCGCTTGAACCGCGTATCTAATTCGAAATTCAACTCATAACTTGCATGAATTGCATATTAGATATCCTTGGTCTATCTAAACCCCA
>NZ_JBXWSG010000147.1:0-4574 GCF_059613305.1 Ruegeria sp. BHSB056
CGGTTCAACACCTTTTCACGTGCCGAAATCCGCTGCACGACACGCGGATTGAATTCTGACTTGTACTTGTGAATGTTGAATTTTTTCTCGCCCGAAACCGGTACGTGATAGCCCTCGACATCCAAGGTTCTACAGCCCTTGCCCTTGGCCCATCTCATGGCCTCCAACCACAAGGCCGGGGCGATACGCAGATTGCCCGCCGCCCGCAGATGATCCGGCTCGGTGGTGAAATGCCGGCCGTGCACAATGTCCCTGCTGCGATACACCAAAAGCCCGGCAAGAAAGGCCTCATGCTGCCAGGCCATAATCACGGTGCCAATCTCATCGGGCCGCAATACATCTTCAAACATCGCCTCATAGGCGGGAAGGCTCAGCTCGGGCAGCCTGCGCGAGACGCGCAACCGGTTCATGCTCTCGAGAAAAGTGCGAAACTCCTCCGGAGTTCGCGCGCTTCGGAACGTCACGCCCTGCCGTTCGGCGCGCCTGACCTCGCGACGGGCGCTTTTGGAAAACGCCGCCATGATCCCTTCGCTCGTGACCGATATGTCGACCCATCCGGTTTCACGAAACTGATCTTCCTCAGCCACGCGCCAACCGGCACAAGACAGCGCGGCATCCAGTGTGTCGGCCTCTTCTTCGGTCCAGAACGGGGTGACAGTCAGGCTGCCGACCCTTGAAAACCCCGGCTGTCGGCACAAGCCATCCAGAAATGCCACCATGTCGGCGGCATCGTCGCAAACCGGGCCGCTCAGGCAGTGGGCCCGGGCCCAGGCACTGGGCAGATACGGATGCGGTTCAAGCGAGATCAGAGCGACACCCACAAGCGCCCCATCCCGGCGCGCCGAGGCATAAATCACCTTGCGATGTAATCTTTGTTCCGAATTCGTAAACAAAGGAGATTGCCGCGGATGCTGATGCCGGGCCGCATTCAGAAACGTCATCCATTCGGCATTCCGGTCTGCGGTCAGGGTTTCAGTGCATTCAATCGCAACACTATCTTGCCCTTCAAGTTCCTGCACAGCCAAACTAATACCTCAATATACCGGTTTATTCGCTCTGAATTTCACAGCTACTATTTAACAACAGCCGTCGTTTAATGACGTTGAGTGTATTCATAGATCAGAACAATGGCTAAACAATTTGAAAATGTAAGTGATTAACGAGAACAGGGTTTCATGGCTTCACCGTCGCACGGCACGCAGAGCGAATGCGCTGTTTCCATTGTCATCGTGAACTGGAATACCCGGGATATTCTTCGGGACTGCCTGATATCCATTTCACAGCAGACCCGGAAACCGCATGAGGTTATCGTCGTCGACAACGCATCAGGCGATGGCTCGGCCGATCTTGTCCTTGACGAATTCCCGGATGTCCGGCTGATCGCCAATGACACGAACCGGGGATTTGCCGCCGCCAACAATCAGGGTCTGGAAGTCGCACGGGGTGACAATCTGCTGTTGCTCAATCCCGACACCATCATTCTGGATGGTGCGATCGACACCATGCTGGACTGGCTGGATCAGCACCCGGAGGTCGGTTGTGTCGGCTGTCAGGTTCTTGAGGACGAAACCACCATCCAGCGCACCTGTTTCGCTGACCCCGGACCCGGCAATCTGGCACTGATCGAATTCGGTCTGCACCGCCTGTCACCGCACAATCAGCTTCTGGCCCGGGCCGAGTACGGAAACTGGGATCGGCGGTCGCAACGCGAGGTCGACGTTGTCTCGGGCATGTTCATGCTGGTGCCTCGTCGCGTCTTCGATGCCGTGGGTCTTCTGGATGAAGCTTTCTTCGTCTACTCGGAAGAGGCCGACTGGTGCCGCCGCATCCGCGATGCCGGCTGGAAATGCGTGTTCGCACCCGAGGCGCAGATCCTGCACCTTGAGGGGGGTGGCAAAAGCACCGCCCAGATCCGGTCGCGGATGTATGTCCAAATGCAGAAAAGCAAGATGATTTATCTGCGCAAGCATTATGGCCCTTGGGGCGTGTTCCGGGGCCGGATGGTCTTTGTGGGGTCCTCCATATTGCGCTTTGTCATGTCAGTCGCAAACCAGCGGGAAGAAGCCGCCGCGCGGCGGCGTCTGGCCCGGGCCTCGCTGCGCTATCACCTGACCAGCCAGGAGCCGGCAGAGTGACCGACACGGATGCCCGGCTGACATTCAAATGGGTTGATGGACTCAAACCCCTTGAGGACATGGCCCATGCGTGGGCCACACTGGCCCGGCAGACCGGCGCGGATATCTATGCCACCCCGGTCTGGGTCCTGACCTGGTGGGCCCATTTTGGACGCGGCAAAACACTTCGGACCCTTGTGGCGCATGACGCTCAGGGGAAGTTAGTCGCCTTGCTGCCGTTCATGATCTATCCGGTTTGGCTGGGGCCTGTGAGGGTCCGTATCGCCAAACTGGCCGCAACCGATCCCAACACGGTGATTTTCCAACTGGCCGCCACGGAAACCGCGCTCAAGAACAGTTGTACCGAGGCCCTGAACGGCCTTCTCGGCGATGGCCAGGCGCATCTGGTCAGTTTCACCCCCGCCTCGGAACGCGGCACCATGCTGGCAGCCATCCGCAATGGGGTGGCACCGGGGCTGGCGCTGACCGACACGCCCACTGGCACCCATACGGTTTTCGAACTGCCCGATACGTTTGAGGGCTATCTTGCCAACCTGTCCAAGAAACGTCGGGGGCAGTATCGGCGGGATCTGAAACATCTACAGAATGACCACGGCCTGACAACGCGGATGGTCCATCCTGATGCGCATCAATTCGGGGATTTCGTCGGCTTCCACAACCGGCAATGGCAGGAGGTTGGAAAAGGAGGCCATTTCGCGGATTGGCCTGGCAGCGCCGCCTTCTACTGCGATCTGGCAGACGCCACCCAGCAGGGGCAGGAAACCTGGTTTGTCGAACAGCAGGGCCGGGACGGCCCCCTTGCCACTCAATTCTGTCTGGTCGCGGGGCAGACCTGCCATTGGCGGTTGCCCGCCAGATCGACCGACCCGGAACTGGAACGCCTCAGCCTTGGGAAAATCGGCCTGGTTCAGATGATTGAACAGCTGATCGCCGCAGGCGTGACGCGGATCGAAGCCGGGATTGGCGCATATGGTTACAAGCTGGTCTATGGCGGTGAATCGGTGCCCACTCATCGCCTGATCGTCTCACGGCGATCAGGAATATCCCCTGTCTTGCTGAAGCTCTGCCTTGGTTGGGCGCGTGTGTTGCACCTGGTCTATTACAGGCTCTGGTTCGGGCGGGTTGCACCCCGGCTGAGGGCCGTGATCCCGCTGAAAAACAAATCGCTGTGGTCCAGCTGGATCAAAACAAGAATATGAGGCGGATATGATCGCATATCAGCTCTCCGCACGGGTTCTGCCTGAAGAAAAGTGGCCCGCCCTCAGCGCGTCATTCCGCGACCTGACCCTTGAACACAGCCTGACCTATGCCCGCGCGGCGGCCCGCCGGATCGGGGCAGAGGCACAGTTCCTGATGCTGGCCACCCCGGACGGGCAGCCTGTTGCCGCCGCATGTATGCGTATCAAACATGTTCCCGGACTGCGGCGCGGCATTGCATGGCTTGCCGCCGGACCGCTGGTACAGCATGTTGATCGGCCGGACCCCGACACAGCAACACTGCGTGCCGTGCTGGCCGCACTGCGTGCATATGCTCAGGAGAACGGGCACATCCTGCGCCTGCGGTTTCCGGCCACACCCTGGCATGATGTTGCATTGTTGGATCAGCTGGCCCGTAGCGAAGCGTTTTTGCCCACCGATCGATCCCCGACCTATCGAACCGTGGTCGTGGATTGTACCCAGGACGAAGACACGCTGATGCGTGCCCTGCACGGGAAATGGCGCAACCCCCTGCGCAATGCGCTGAAAGCCGGCCTTGATCTTGATATCGTGCCGATTGCACAGGCAGCTGACCGGTTTCATCCGATGTATACCGAGGTTCAGACAGCCAAAGGCTTTCGGCCGGATATCCCGCCAGAATTCTATTATGCCCTTGAGGGGGCTGATTTTGCCCATGAGGTTCTGTTTGCCCGCAAGGACGGGGCCGACATTGCCGCGATGACGCTGGGACGGGCTGGGTCCAATGCCGTCTACCTGTTCGGGGCCACTCTGGACACCGGGCGGCGCCTGAATGCCGGGCATTATCTGATGTGGCATTCCATGCTGCGCTGTCGCGACCTGGGCCTGAAGTATTTCGACCTGGGCGGGATAGATCCTGAAGCCAACCCTTCCGTCACACGTTACAAGCTGCGCACGGGCGGCACAGAACTGCGCGCGGCGGGCCCGTACGAGTTCCGCCCTGCCGGCGCCCGCTCTGCCCTGATCAGCATCGCCGAAACCATTCACGCCCGCCTGAAGAAACTGCGCTCATGACAAAGCCCATCGGTATCAACTTTCACGGCATCGGAACACCAAAACGCCCTCTGGAACCGGGCGAGACCCCCTATTGGCTTTCAGTCGAACAATTCGAACGGGTTCTGGACCGGATCGCCGCGACCCCCGATCCGAACCGGTTCACCATCACCTTCGATGACAGTAATCTTTCGGATCACGACATTGCGC
>NZ_JBXWSG010000148.1:0-4197 GCF_059613305.1 Ruegeria sp. BHSB056
AACCGTTGTTTTTGTGATGAACCACAGAAGCAATATGGACTACGTGTTGGTTACATATCTGGCGGCCCCGCATTCTGCTTTGTCCTATGCAGTAGGGGAATGGGCGCGGGTTTGGCCGCTGAGCCGGTTGATCCGGGCAATGGGGGCTTACTTTATCCGGCGCAAGTCGGGTAGCGAGCTCTACCGGCAGGTTCTGTCCACCTATGTGCGCCATGCGACCGAAGCCGGTGTGACGCAAGCCATGTTTCCAGAAGGTGGCTTAAGCCTGACAGGAGCGCTGGCCCGCCCAAAGCTTGGATTGCTCAAGTACATAATGGATGGGACGACGTCGCAGGGGCGTGATGTCGTATTTGTTCCCGTCGCTTTGAATTATGACCGTGTGCTTGAAGACACTATTCTTACCCGTGCGGCACTGGGAAAAGAGCGTCGTTTTCGGGCGCGGATCGGGGTCATCGCGCGATGGATTTTCAAGCAGTTCTGGCGGCGAGTGATCGGACGCTACAAGCGGTTTGGGCTGGCATCGGTCCGGTACGGAATGCCGATTTCCCTGAAAGAGTTCCGGGCCGAAGGCAGTGACGACATGATGACCGATCTGGCGCGCACATTGATGCAGCGTATCCAGAACGCGATCCCGTTGGTTCCGGCCCCTGCGGCCTGTTTGCTGATACGTGACAATGGGCCGATGGCGGAACAGGATCTGCGGTCCTGTATTCAGACGATGATGGAATGCGACGGTAGGCAGACCCAAGACAATGCGCCGGCCATATCAAGCGCTTTGGACCAGTTGATTGAACGACGGATTCTCAAGCGGCAGGGAAATATTCTTTCTGCATCTGGGCAACGCGGTGATCTGCTGGAGTATTATGCGGCATCTGTACCGGTTTCCGCGCACCCCTCAAATTCTGCGCCTGCAAAATAATTTCTGCAACCGCTGGGTCATAAAATTACAATTTTTCATCAAAACAGGTTGCAATATTTCGCAGTGGCCAATATTTCATCTGATAAAGCACGCGATTCTGCGTCGCGGCAAAAGTATTGAAAAAGGAGGCCAGCATGGCTTTGGACACCGAAACCGGTATCGCGTCGTATGAGGCACCCGAAAAAGACCTCTATGAAATGGGTGAGATCCCTCCAATGGGATATGTCCCGAAACAAATGTACGCTTGGGCCATCCGAAAGGAACGCCACGGCGAGCCAAATACTGCGATGCAGCAGGAAGTGGTCGATGTACCCACGCTGGACAGCAATGAGGTGCTTGTTCTGGTGATGGCGGCAGGTGTTAACTATAACGGTGTCTGGGCTGCTCTGGGCCAGCCGATCAGCCCCTTTGATGGCCACAAGGCGCCGTACCATATCGCGGGCTCTGATGCATCGGGTATCGTTTGGGCCGTTGGCGACAAGGTCAAGCGGTGGAAGGTTGGCGACGAAGTTGTCATCCACTGCAACCAGGACGATGGCGACGACGAGGAATGCAACGGCGGTGACCCGATGTATTCGACCAGTCAGCGGATCTGGGGTTATGAAACGCCTGATGGTTCGTTCAGCCAGTTCACGCGCGTTCAGGCTCAACAGTTGATGCCGCGCCCCAAGCACCTGACCTGGGAAGAAGCGGCGTGTTACACGCTCACACTCGCGACGGCATATCGTATGCTGTTTGGTCACGAACCGCACGACCTGAAACCGGGTCAGAACGTTCTGGTCTGGGGTGCCTCGGGCGGTCTGGGATCTTATGCAATCCAGTTGATCAACACAGCCGGGGCAAACGCGATCGGGGTGATCTCGGACGAAAGCAAGCGTGATTTCGTCATGGGCCTGGGAGCAAAAGGGGTTCTGAACCGCCGCGACTTTAATTGCTGGGGTCAACTGCCCACGGTCAATACGCCCGAATACGCCGAGTGGTTCAAAGAGGCCCGCAAGTTCGGCAAGGCAATCTGGGACATCACCGGCAAGGGCAACAATGTCGACATGGTGTTTGAGCATCCGGGCGAAAGCACCTTTCCGGTTTCGACCTTCGTGGTGAAAAAAGGCGGCATGGTTGTGATTTGTGCGGGGACGTCCGGGTTCAACTGCACATTTGATGTACGTTACATGTGGATGCACCAGAAACGCCTGCAGGGTTCGCATTTTGCCCATCTGAAACAGGCGGCGGCGGCGAATAAGCTGATGGTCGAGCGCCGCCTGGATCCCTGTATGTCCGAGGTGTTTGCCTGGAACGACCTACCGGAAGCACATATGAAAATGCTGCGGAATGAACACAAGCCGGGCAACATGTCTGTGCTTGTTCAGGCACCGCGTACCGGATTGCGCACCCTTGAGGAGGTTTTGGACGCAGGCTGATAAAGTTCAGGACCTTAGACAAAAACCACCCGCGAATCGCACTGTCAGTTCGCGGGTGGTTTGCTGTTTGCAGGCCTATTTCATGCTTTCAGATGCTTGCGATTTTTACCCCCGCTATTTTTGGGGAGTAGAAACCGGTGAATAGGTCGAAAAAGTTCATACATGTTATGGTTGTGTTAACGCTTCGTTAACTGTTTCAGAGAGACCCTGATGGCGCAAAATGAGTGGATATTGGACGTACTATCGGACCTCAACGCTTTCGCCGTTGCGAATGGGTTGAGCGCGCTTGCAGAACAGCTTAATGATACAAGGCTGATTGCCGCGGCCGAGATCGCGTCCCTGAAGAACGAGGCACGGGCGCCCGCGGATGGGAACGAAAACCGATTTGGGTCAAATCCTGCAGGATTTGGAAAACACCAGCACGCTTGAAGAGCTCAGCATCGTCGCCGAGTGTCTGCGAGACACTTTGAAGGTCGCACATCTGACATATCACTGGGTTGACGGCGCAGGGGACCAATACGGGTATACGACATACTCAGACGCCTGGGATGAACGATACAGGGAAAAAAACTATCATCGTATCGACCCTGTAATTCTGGGGTGTTTTCAGCGATTTCACCCGGTTGACTGGAAGTCGCTGGACTGGTCCAGCAAGGTGGCCAAATCATTCCTTCAGGATGCCCACGACCATGGGGTCGGCAATCAGGGTTACTCAATTCCGATTCGCGGTCCAAACGGCCAGTTCGCTCTTTTTACCGTTAACCATAGTTGCGACGATCAAACCTGGCAGACCTTCATCTCGACCTACGGGCGCGAGTTGATTCTTGTCGCGCACTACATCAACCGCAAAGCGCTGGAGTTTGAAAAGGACAGGCAACCGGATGCCACGCGCGGCCTGTCGCCCCGTGAAATCGACGCCATTACCCTATTGGCACTGGGTTACAGCCGTGCTCAGGTGGCGCATTCCTTGTCGATTTCCGAACACACGCTACGCGTCTACATTGAAAGCGCCCGATCGAAACTCGGAGCCCTTAACACGACCCACGCAATCGCAACGGCACTCAGCCGGGGATTAATAGTGGTTTAAGGGCAGGGCATACTCAAAACGCAATATTAACCACGACTCTGTACCCCCTTCGTTCCTGCACAGGACGACAAGGGGAAAAGTCATGTTGCGTTATCTATATGCCGATGAGTTACACAGATTTCCGACTCTGGCTGAGGGGATGTTCAAGGATCGCGCAGATCAGTTCAAAACCCGGTTGGGGTGGGACGTCCACGTCAACAAAAAAGGAGAAGAGCGGGATGAGTACGATGACCTCAACCCGCTATATGTCATCTGGGAAGAACCGGATGGCAGCCATGGCGGGTCGATGCGTGTATTGCCGACAACCGGCCGGGTAATGATCAATGAGGTGTTTGGGCATCTCAACGGTGGCAAGCCGATTTGCAGCCCGCTGATCTGGGAGGTGACCCGGTTCTGCCTGTCCCGCACAGCCAGCCCGCACACTGCCGGGGCCATAATGCTAAGCGGGGGCGAGATGATGGAAGGCTTTGGCCTGACGCATATTGCCGGTGTTTTTGATGCCCGTATGATCCGGATCTATCGTCTGATCGGGTCGTCCCCCGAGGTTCTTGGAACCCAAGGCAAAGGGCGTGACCAGATCTCGGTTGGGTTGTGGCCCTATTCAGCGGATGATTGCAACCGCGTGGCTGAACGGGCAGGCATTCCGCGTGAGCTTTCGCGCATGTGGTTCAGGGCGGCTTTCGGGCGATCCAAACTGCACCGATTTGCCTTGTCTGCCTAAGGGCCGGAAAACGCAATTCCGCATCTGGTGATGGTTGGCGCGGCCCTGTAGG
>NZ_JBXWSG010000149.1:0-4409 GCF_059613305.1 Ruegeria sp. BHSB056
AAGGCCGCCCGTTGGGATCGTTCCTGTTCCTCGGGCCGACCGGCGTGGGTAAGACCGAGCTGACCAAGGCCGTGGCGAATTTCCTGTTCGACGACGATAACGCGATGGTGCGTATCGATATGTCTGAGTTCATGGAGAAACACGCTGTTGCTCGTCTGATCGGGGCTCCTCCGGGCTATGTCGGTTATGACGAAGGCGGTGTGCTGACCGAAGCCGTGCGGCGCAGGCCTTATCAGGTCGTGCTGTTTGACGAGGTCGAAAAGGCACACCCGGACGTGTTCAACGTGCTGTTGCAGGTTCTTGATGACGGTGTGCTGACCGATGGTCAGGGCCGCACCGTGGACTTCAAGCAGACGCTGATCATTCTGACGTCGAACCTAGGCTCTCAGGCGCTCAGCCAATTGCCCGAAGGCGCGGACAGCGGGCAGGCCCGCCGTGACGTGATGGATGCGGTGCGGGCACATTTCCGGCCCGAGTTCCTGAACCGTCTGGACGAAACGATCATCTTTGACCGCCTCAAGCGGGCCGATATGGATGGCATCGTCGATATCCAGATGGCGCGTCTGCAAAAGCGCCTGGCGGCCCGCAAGATCGAACTGGCCCTGGACGATGGTGCCAAGGAATGGCTGGCCAATGAAGGCTATGACCCTGTCTTCGGTGCCCGCCCGCTGAAACGCGTGATTCAACGCGCCCTGCAGAACCCGCTTGCCGAAGCGCTGCTGGCCGGTGAGATCAAGGATGGTGAGGTCGTTCCGGTCACTGCCGGAACTGATGGTCTGATCATCGGTGACCGGTTGGGGACGTCGGAACGGCCCCGCCCCGATGATGCAGTGGTGCATTGATTTAGGAACGAACGGAAGACCCGCCGCATTGGCGGGTCTTCTTCGTCTGAATCTACGCTCTTCGACGCGCTAAAATTCCCTGGCTTGTCCGGGACGGTGGGCCTGCGGGAAATGAGTGCTCGCCTTCACATTCGAATCCAGCTTTGTCCAGTAGTCCCAGAATCTCTTCTCTGGCGAATGTGCGATGTCGCCATTGCAGCCAGATAATCGCATTGCACCAATGCGGCTTGGACACCACCAGATACAATCGACCATCAGGGTGCATCAAATCGTGAATCTGCTCAAGTGCGCGCAACGGATCGGGGCAGTGTTCGATGACATGCGCAGCCAGTGCCACATCAGCGGGTTCCAGAACGACAGAGCCTAACATGCCCTGCACAAGTCTTGGCTCGACACCCCGCGCCTGTAACGCGCTTTGACCCTGTTTCAACATGGCTTGACTGGGTTCGAGAAGGGTTATTTCGACGGGTGACCCGTGAATAGCGACCCAGGCTTCTGCAAACGAGGCCGTCCCGGCACCGATATCAACAACCCGACTGTTATGCTCTGTCGCGAGCTGACTTGCTGACAGAAAACCAAGATACGCATCGTAATAACCAAGGGCACGCATCTTATCCCGCCATTTTGGTGCAGCGGTATCATAGCGCCGTGTGGTGTCAGACTTGGTCTTGCCCATTGGCTTGCTCTCAGTGCCTACCCTCATGGAATGGGCAGATGGAAACTGACCCACTGAAGAAAGCGGGCCAGTTTCGCCGTACGTCAGTTAAGTCAGATCAGCGCAAATATCCGCGCCGGACCTCCGGTGCCGCCCGCGTGTTTCGGCGCGCCAATAACAAGAGTCGCCCCCGATGCGGGTACCTGATCCAGATTGGCCAGGCATTCGATTCCGAACCGGCCAGAAGGCAACCAGGCATAATGGGTGGCGAAGTCTGCAGACATGCCGTGATCTAGTGACAAGGTGTCAACGGCAATTGACCGCGCCCCAGTTTCCTCCATCAGCATCTGCGCAGCTTCAACGTGAAAGCCCGGGTAATGCTGCGCTTCGCCGTCGAAATTGCGGAACGCGTCCGTAGCGGTTTTGCCAGCCCATCCCGAGTGCATGGCGACGCAGGCCCCGTCGGGGATGTCACCGTTGGCGGCTATCCAGGCTCTCAAATCATCCGGGGTGACACGCGTATCGGCGTCTTCTGCTGCGCGGGCTGCAATATTGACCACGCAAAGTGGTGCAACCAGATCTGAGACCGGGATTTCATCGACCGATGCACCATCCGCAGAAAAGTGCAGCGGGGCATCTATATGCGTGCCCGTATGCTCATTGATTGACAAATTGAACAGATTGAATCCGTGCTCCGCGAAATTGAATGCCTGTTCGGCGGAGATACCCGGCTCTCCGCCCCAGGTCGGGAAATCCGGGCTGAGCGTGTGGGTCATGTCTTGGACACCGCCATGCCCCGCGGCCAGTGCGGCCGGTGCCATAGCCCCGGTTGCGGCAGCTGCAACACCCGATGCCGCCGCGGCTTTGAAGAACCCACGCCGGGACAGCATCCTGTCTTTTACGGCGTTCATTACACAGATATCACACATTTTTCGTCCTCCCATTGCGGCCACGCGGCTGCAAAAACAGGCCCGCCACACTGTTGATCGCGTATGGTGCCTGTCTGACAGAGTGCAGTTTTGGACCCGCAGTTGTAAAGGCTGCAAGCAGACAACCCGGCTGTTGTTCTTCGTTCAGAGCCAACTCTGAGCGATATGTACTTGTCCGGAGCAACGTCCGAGCATTGCGTGTTGGCTCAGGTCGTGACGACCGCCGAAAGCGGGCAGAGCGCGGCACAATCCGCCTGTCTGGGCCTTGTCGCCAATCGGAACGTTACAATCACGTCGCTCAAACGTGACGCCTGTTTCCATGGGTCTGTGCTATCAGCACCCTAAGTCTGTAATGACAAACGAATATGACGGAGACCCAGATGGCGCATCGCTGGACCAATACATTGACACATGCCGACGTCACCCCTCGGGCGGCGTTCCTAAACCGGCGGCAGGTCATGGCCGGGATGGCGGGTGTTGGTTTGGCGGCAACGGCCCGGCCAGCGGCGGCGCAGGATGCGCTGGAGCCGAACACGTGGGAAGAGATCACGAGTTACAACAACTACTATGAGTTCGGGACCGGAAAAGACGATCCGGCGAAATATGCGCATACGCTGGTGACCGAACCCTGGAGCGTCCAGATTGACGGTCTGGTCGATCGTCCCGGTGAGTATGATTTCAAGGACATCCTGTCCGAGATGACGATCGAAGAACGCATCTATCGGTTCCGTTGCGTTGAAGCCTGGTCGATGGTCATTCCATGGATCGGATTCGAACTGGCCGATCTTCTGAACATGGCTGGGATAAAAGACGGCGCGAAATACGTGGCGTTTGAAACGGCCTACCGCCCGGATGAGATGCCGGGAACGCGCTATCCCATTCTGGAATGGCCCTATCGCGAGGGTTTGCGCCTGGACGAGGCGATGCATCCGCTGACGATTATGGCCACTGGTATCTATGACAAGCCGATTCCAAATCAGAACGGCGCGCCATTGCGTCTGGTGGTGCCGTGGAAATACGGGTTCAAATCGATCAAATCGATTGTCCGGATCACGCTTACTGAAGAAGAGCCGCCCACCAGTTGGAACATGGCTAATTCGCGCGAATACGGGTTTTATAGCAATGTAAACCCGAACGTGGATCATCCGCGCTGGTCTCAGGCCTCCGAACGTGAAATAGGCGGCGGCCTGTTCGCGTCGCGCAAACCGACGCTGATGTTCAACGGCTATGAAGAAGAGGTCGCCAGCCTTTATGAAGGTATGGATTTGACCAGGAATTTCTAGAATCATGCAGGCCATCAATCAGACACTCCGGCGTATTCCGGTATGGGCTGTTTATCTGATGGGCGCGCTGCCCGCGCCCTGGCTGTTCTATCTTGGCCTGACTGGCGGTTTGGGGATCGAACCGATTGAGGCGCTGGAACACCGCTATGGCGAACTTGCGTTACAATTGCTGATTGCCGGGCTGGCCATCACATCTTTGCGCCGATTTGTGGGCTTGAACCTGATGAAGTTCCGTCGGGCCATTGGGGTGCTGACTTTTGTATATGTCAGCCTGCATCTCCTTGTCTGGCTGGTTCTGGACGTTCAGCTTCCCAGCCAGATTTGGGCGGATATCCTCAAGCGTCCTTATATTACAGTTGGCATGGGGGCGTTTCTTTTACTGTTACCTTTGACGGCAACATCCAACAACTGGTCGGTGCGGCGATTGGGGCCGCGGTGGCGCAGGCTGCATTGGTTGGTATACCCGGCTGCTTTGCTGGGTGGCCTGCATTATGTGATGCTGGCAAAAGGGTTTCAGATCGAGCCGCTGATCTATTTGGCAGCTATCGTCATCCTTCTTGCTCTTAGGTTGCCGCTTCCAAGGCTGTCACTCCAGTCCAACACAGCAGATTCTGCCTGACTCGGAAGCGAGTCTGTGAGTAACATTGTGAACAAGGTGTTAAAGTGCGGAGCCCTGTCTGTGTTTCTGGCGATTTTGGCG
>NZ_JBXWSG010000150.1:0-4356 GCF_059613305.1 Ruegeria sp. BHSB056
ACAAAGTCATCATCACAGCAGTCGCTAGAAAGCTTGTTACAATCGCGAACGCACTCCTCAAATCTCGGCAAAACTGGTCGGCTCAGACCCCCTGAGAAATACAGTTGCTAGTCTAGCGTTGTATCAAATAGCCGATTTTCCCCGCGGTGACACAAAGCAGATCGCGCTCATTTGCGCGCAGCGTATTGGCGGGGGTGCCGCGGACATAGAGGTCCGTCAGGGCCTCTTGATCCTCGGCGGAGAGGGCAGGGGAGGTATGGGGAGATAAGGCGTGGGCGGTGTCATGTGCTAAGTATGCAGGGAAAATCCTGGCGAAATCATCGCTCCGATAAGTATCCCTTATCATGATATTTGAAATCTGACCCAAATTGACGCAGAATGGGTACATGAAGCCCCCTGCCCCATACCTCCCCGCCGCCGCCCCTGCCCTTTCGGAAAAAGATCAGGAGGCGCTCACTGATCTTTATGTGCGCGGCACACCGGAAAACACATTGCGGGCATATGAACGGGATCTGCTTTATGTCACCGCCTGGAAGGCTGCGCGGTTCACAGAGACGCTGGACTGGCCGGAATCCGAGGCTACTGCGCTGGCCTTCATTCTCGATCACGCCCGCGATCTGAATGACGCACCAGAAACGGATGTGGCGCGCGAGACCGCAGAAGCGCTGATTGCTCAGGGGCTGCGCAAGTCCCTCGCCTGCCCTGCCCCTTCGACGCTGGACCGGCGCATCGCCTCCTGGCTGGCCTTTCATCGAATGAAGAACCTGACCAGCCCTTTCGGTGCGCCGCAGGTGAAACAGGCCCGTGCCAAGGCGCGCCGGGCTGCAGCCCGGCCCCCTGCCCCAAAATCCGCGCATCCGATCACGCGGGACGTGCTCGAGCAATTGCTGGCCACCTGCCGGGGGTCACGCCGGGATTGCCGCGACCGCGCTATCCTTATGCTGGGCTGGGCTTCTGGTGGACGGCGGCGCTCGGAGATCACCGGGTTGATGTTTGAAGACGTCTCGCTGAAGGAGTTCGACGAGAAAAGCCTGGTTTGGATTTCACTGCTGGAGACCAAGACGACAACCAAAGGAGATACGCCGCGGCTGGTGCTGAAAGGCCGCGCAGCCCAGGCGCTGGTCCATTGGATCGAGGTTGGACAGATTAAGAACGGGCCACTGTTCAGACCAGTCTCAAAAGCGGATCGTGTGCTGAAACGTCGGCTTTCGCCAGACGCTATCTATCAGATCGTCAAACATCGCCTCCAGTTGGCAGGGTTGCCGGAGGACTTCGCCTCGCCGCACGGTCTGCGTTCTGGGTTCCTAACCCAAGCCGCACTGGACGGCGCCCCAATCCAGGCTGCCATGCGCCTCTCGCTGCACCGCTCCATGGCACAGGCGCAGAAGTACTATGACGACGTCGATATCGCCGAAAACCCGGCGACGGACTTGTTGGGGTGAGGAAATACGCAATCAGCTCAATTGGCCCCCTGCCCTTCCCTATTTCTTGTCTTGGTGCGCAAGCCGTTACTTCTTTTGTGCCAACTGCTCGCTATGAAAAGCTCAACTCGAGGCGGAGCATTCGGAAGAGTTTTGTGTGTATGCCTACTTTTTGCACAGCAGAACTTCATCAGCTATAAAAGCCCGGGAACCGCTTCAACAAGGTTTACAGCTGTAAACCACTTTGCTTTGATGCAAAGCGTATGTAGTTCACAGCTTTGTAGAACCCACAATATAAGCGAAAATCCTTGACTTAGGACAATGAATCACGCCTGTTTGTCTCAAGTGGCGCAAAAATGACCACATTCTTTAATTTGAGGCAACTACATGATTCCCGTGACACCACTTACGGCAGAACGGCCATCGGCTCTCGCCACAGAAATTTCTGAGAGATTAAACTCGGCCATCCGGGAACATCTTCTTGCGGCATTTGCCCCTGACAACACCAAATCACTACGCAACTTTGCAGCCCCAGAAGCGGCCGAACTCTTAGGTGTCTCAGGTCAATTCATGCGTAAGGTCCACGCAGAAGGAACGATTCCTGAACCAAAAGACGTGCGTAGCGGTCGACGCTACTATACCGCCCATGAGCTTTGGGAGGCTCGCGAAACGCTTGAGAAAACCTCTCGCAAAAAGGGGCGCTATATCCCTCGTCGGACTGAAGGAGAGAAACTCCAAGTCTGGCAGTTGATGAACTTCAAAGGTGGCAGCAGCAAAAGCACCACAACAATTCACCTGGCCCATTACTTTGCGCTTCGCGGTTACCGTGTATTGGCCGTTGACCTGGATCCACAAGGCTCGCTTACATCCATGTGCGGCATCAGCCCGGAAATAGAGTTTGACGGACTGACGATCTACGATGCTATTCGGTATGAAGATCCGGTAGATATGGCGGACGTTGTGCTTCCGACATACTTCCCCGGTCTGTCTGTGGCGCCGTCTCGGCTTGTTCTTTCCGAGTTTGAGACAGAATCTGCCGTTCACTCCAACCCGGACCATCCGTTCTTTACGAGAATACGGAATGCCCTGGCCCAGGTGGAAGGCGATTTTGACCTAGTTCTGATTGATAGCCCACCTCAACTTGGCTTCTTGACGATAGCCGGGATGGCCGCTGCCAGTTCATTGCTTGTGCCACTGACACCTTCGATGCTGGACGTGTCTTCGACGGCACAATTTCTCGAACTCGCTGGTGCTTACATGGCAGTCATTGAAGATGCCGGCGCTACGCTCGAATACGATAACTTCAAATTCCTGATAACGCGTGACGAGCCAACAGACGTACCGTCTCAACAACTGGCTTCGTTCATGCGAGCACTGTTTCAGGATCGCGTTATGTCAGCTACGGCCCTCAAGAGCACCGCAATCAGTGACGCCACAATGCTCAAACAATCAATTTACGAGGTCGTGCGGTCGGAAATGACACGCGCAACTTATGATCGGGCAAAGAACTCAATGGATGCGATCGGCTCTGAGGTAGAGCAAATGATCCATCAGGCATGGGGACGCAGCTAATGGCTAGAAAATCGCTTCAGGAGATGTCGGGGATCGCAAACACCATCGCGCGCTCTAGCCCCAAGGCCATCGATAAAGCCCCAAAACCCAATGCCCCTGCACTTGGTGCGCTTCAGGGCTCCTTGGCCGCAATCAGGGAAATTGACCCTGCTCTGATCGACGATTGGGGCCCAGCCGATAGGCTTGGTGAGTTTACAGCTGTAAACACTGACGAAGAAGACGATAGCTTTGAAAGCTTGATGTCGAGTATCCAAGACGGTGGCCAACAAGTTCCCATTCTTGTCAGAAAATCGAAATCCGACGGTCGATACGAGGCAATTTATGGGAGGAGGAGGCTCAAAGCCTGTCGTGAACTCGGTATTAAAGTCCGCGCCAATGTTCAGGATATCGACGATGCTTCAGCGCTTCTCGCCAAAGGGCTTGAGAATGCTGCGAGGCGCAATCTTTCCTTCTACGAGAAAGCACGTTTCGCTGAGGCGATCCTGACTTCCGGGCATGACACTGCAACGGTGCGGCAAGTATTGAACGTTTCGAAATCAGGGCTGTCTCACCTGACAAAAGTTACGCAACATGTTCCTGCAAAGATTGGTGACATGATCGGTGCAGCCCCAAAATCTGGCCGCCCAAAATGGACCGTGCTTGCAGAACACTTCGTTGCAGGCAAGCTGACAGAAGATGAAGCAGCCAACCTGCTTGCAACCATTGAGCCTTCGATGTCGTCAGATGATCGGCTGGAAATGCTCCTTAAAGCAGCTGTCAAACGTGGTGCACGACAAAGAGAAGGTGCAGCCGAAGTAAGCCCGATTGAAGGCGTTACAATCAAATCCACCAACGGATCACTAACTGTTTCGGTCAAAAGAACCGGAGCTAACGCTGGCTTCGCTAGCTGGTTGGACAAAAACATGGCTGAAATCATCAAGCGCTCACACGCTGAGTTTACAGCTGTAAACACCGAGAAAAAGAACTGAGGACGAGCAGAAAGGAGGAAGGCAAACAAACAAAACCCCCGAAACCGGAGCTTCGAGGGCTGCTGCGCAAAGCGCAATTCTTAGATTAGACACCTAGAATCTAGCAGCACCCGAATCGCCACACAAGAAAAAACGCTCTTGAGCGAACGGGTAATTTTTGTCTGCCGATAGATAATCATGAAAACACTAACAGCATTGGCTCCAAACGGAGCAACCTTGCCGGCAACGGCAGGGCAGGGGAGTAGTACGCCCAAAAAGTGGCTTCTTCTTCGCGCCGTTGAAGAGGCCAGAGAACCTCTTGGGTTAAAATCCACAACTCTCAATGTCCTGAGAGCGATGATTTCCTTTGTGGACGGTGATCAGATTGCTGCGGACCAGGATGATCATCACATCTG
>NZ_JBXWSG010000151.1:0-4349 GCF_059613305.1 Ruegeria sp. BHSB056
CTGAAACACCAGCTTTTCCAAGGACAGCTTCTGCTTCATCAACGCACGGTATTGATGTGATTGCGGCGCCAAGGCTGTAAAGTAGGCCGCGCCCTGAGCGCTTATTCCTTGCAAATGCTCTACAGGGCTGCGTCGTTCTACGGACCGAACCAGCCCATCATCCACGCTGCCGGGCCGGATTACGCCCGCGTAAAGCGCGTCGGCATATTCGACAAAGATACGGCTCAGTTCGGCTTCAACTGTTCCGAGATCACGCACCGAACGGGCCTTTTCCATCTTCTCCATCACGGCGGCGATAATCGGCTCGGCCTGTGGCAGGCCGTGCAGATGCCCATCCTTAAGCGCCTTGATCAACGTCGCCCGGCGTTGAGTGTGCTCAGGCGTATCGCCGACCCAAAGCGGTGAGAACCCGTTTGCCCGGTAGAACTCAACCAGTTGCGGTGCCTGCAGAGTATGTTCAGCGATGGCCATCTGAAACGCAGTTCCTGGCGCTGCTTCGGACGTCGTATTGGCGACAGACGCGGTGGCCACGAAACACGCGGCAAACAGGATACTGGTACTGGTTCGGAGAACAGAAAACATAGGATAGCCTTGGAATTCAATAGTTTGAACTGGTGATTTATACGTCGAGTAACTATGCAGTCTTGCCAGAACGCTTGTCCACTCACGATATCCTTACCAAATCGCATCTTCGTTGGCCTGATGCGCGTTTGCATCGGCTACGCGGCCCAAAGCCCACAACTGCGAAATATTTGTAATGCTCTGTGACAAATGCGCAAAAAACTGCCGAAAATTCCCCCTTGAAAAGGTGAAAATGAAACACTTCTTGGCCCTCGATTCCGATTGTGCCATAAATTCCGCATCTGGGATGGGAATAATTAAGACAGTGCACGTAACATCGTGTGCAGGCAGGAACAGTACGGGACGAAACCAAAATGACAGAGAGCAGTTCCTCGGGCTTGACCCGACGTGCCCTATTGGGTGCGTTTGCAGCAACGGCAATCGCAGCAGCACCAACCTACTCCAACGCAGCGGGCTTTTTACGCGGTGGCGGTGACATCCGTCGCATCCGTATGTATTCCGGTCGCACAGGCGAACGGTTGGATATGATTTATTGGGTCGATGGTAAGTATATCAAGGACGCTGTCAAAGAAGTGAACAACTTCATGCGTGATTGGCGCACAGATCAGGTAAAATCAATCGATTTACGCACTATTGATATCATGGCGGCATCACACAGCCTGCTGGATGTCAACGAACCCTATATGCTGTTGTCTGGCTACCGCTCTCCTCAGACCAATGCAATGCTCCGCTCCCGGTCCCGCCGTGTGGCGCGCAATTCGCTTCACATGGAAGGGCAAGCAGCTGATTTGCGCCTTGCCTCCCGCTCGGTTTCGCAGATGGCCAAGGCGGCGATGTCGTGCCGTGCAGGTGGTGTTGGTCAATATTACGGATCGAACTTCGTACACATGGATTGCGGCGTGGTTCGCACCTGGCGCGGGTAACACCTGAACACATCGGTTCTGTTTGGAACTTTTGACTGACTGAGTTTCCCACTCGGATTTCTAACATTCGTGGCGATTGGCGGCAGAGCCGCCAAATCAGCTAAAACAATAACTCCCGATACCCGACAGCGAATCCCTCCCTCAAATACTGCAACTCAGCAGTATTTTTGCACTCATGGGCCGTTGTGATGACTGCACGATCAACGCATTAAGCAATCCAATCGACAAGTCCGCTGTTCAGGGCTTCCGATTTCAATCCGACGTTGAATGTTGGGTGGCGCACCTGAGAGGATTCGAACCTCTGGCCTCTGCCTTCGGAGGGCAGCGCTCTATCCAGCTGAGCTACAGGTGCCTTGGCCGTTTGCTAACCTTGTTCCAATCCGGGTGCAACTGCTAATCGCGATTGCCGCACCCCAATCAAGACCAAAATCAGGCAAACAGATCATGCGCCAATTCAAGCGCTTCGATCAGCGTGTCAACTTCATCGGTAGTGTTATAGAGACCAAAGCTGGCGCGGCACGTTGCCGTCACCCCCAGGTGTTCCATCAGTGGCCCGGCACAGTGGTGACCGGCACGAACCGCAACACCCTTCTTGTCGAGAATGGTTGAGACGTCGTGTGCATGGCCAGCACCGTCCAGCGTAAAGCTGAAAATCGCGGCCTTGTCCGGGCGTGTGCCCTGAACCTGCAACCAGTTCAGCCCTGTCAGACGTTGCATCGCGTAATCGCGCAAGCTGGATTCATGGGCAGCGATGTTTTCCATCCCCAGATCCATCATATACTCCAGCGCTACGCCAAGACCGATGGTCTGAACGATCCCCGGCGTGCCGGCCTCGAACTTCATTGGCGGGTCATTATAGATGACCTGATCCTTACTGACCTCTTTGATCATGTCGCCGCCACCGATAAAGGGGCGCATTTCGGCCATGCGGTCGGATTTGATAAAAATCGCACCCGACCCTGACGGACCATAAAGCTTGTGGCCAGTGATCGCGTAGAAATCGCACCCGATCTCTTCGACATTTACCGGCATGTGAACGGCACCCTGACTGCCATCAACCAGAACCGGGACGCCCTTGGCGTGGGCACCGTCAGTTATGGCTTTCACATCCACGACCGTACCCAGCACGTTCGAGCAGTGTGTCACAGCAACCAGCTTGGTTTTCGGCCCGATTGCATCGATTACCGCCTGAGGGTCAAGCCCGCCCTCTGCGTCGACATCGACCCATTTCAGCACGATGCCCTGTCGTTCGCGTAGGAAATGCCAGGGTACGATGTTTGCATGATGCTCCATCACACTCAGAACGATCTCATCCCCCGCTTTAAGTCGCGGCATAGCCCAGCCATAGGCGATCAGGTTGATCCCTTCGGTGGTACCAGAGTTCAGGACGATCTCATTCTCGTTCGATGCCCCCAGAAACCGCGCGGTCGTGCCACGAACGGCCTCGTATTTCTCTGTCGCAAGATTGGACAGAAAATGCAGGCCACGATGGACATTCGAATACTCCTCGGCATAGGCCCGCGTCACCGCGTCAATGACCACCTGAGGTTTCTGAGCCGAAGCACCATTGTCGAGATACGTCAAAGGCTTGCCATTCACCTGACGCGACAGGATCGGAAAGTCAGAGCGGATTTTATGCACATCATACATAAGAGAGGTATTCCTAGACGGGCCCGGTTGGGCTTAGAAACAGAACGACAGGGATGGCGACAAAAGCTGACAACACAATTACCGCAAAGGATTTCCAGAGAGACCCGAACTGATGCGCTTCATTCAGAAAATGAAGCGTGACGTAAAGGCTCAGGATTGCTGTCGCCAACAATGTCATCATCATCAGAAACGGTAAGGTCAGGCTCAAGATCAGCGTCACCACCAAGGCGGCAATTTGCAGGAACTGCAGCCAGATCGTCAAAACCATCAGATCATCGAACCTCGCCAGACCTCCCAGCATTCGCCCGACCAGCAGGAATGCGACGATGCTCAGCATCATGGCCCCGGCCGAGCGCACCAAAACGATGGGAAAACTCTCGAGCGCCGGAGAGGGTTGACCCGCCGCCATTGTTATCGACAAATCAATTCCCAATTGGACAGCGCAGTTCAAAACGACCGCCAGCGCAAATGCCAGCCAAAGCACTTCTCGCCCCAGCTTGAGCGCCATCAGCCGTCGCGCCGCTTCGGTCGGGTTCTTGATCGTCAAGACCGCCAGATTTCCCAGGAAACTCGAATTCATGCGACGGACCTTTGCACTTGTCTGAGACCGGATATCCAGAACCAGAAAAAAACAGCAACCCAGACAAAACCCACAAACGTCAATGTAGGCCCTGGTCCGATAAACCCGGCGACAAGGCCGTTCAGCAGAACCAGCGGTGCAGAGGACAACAGCGCCCAGAACAGTGCCAGGCGCGCACCATAAGCGCTTCCCTGCCCGCCAAACAGGCGCGCCGCCCAATGAGATACCAGCGCCAGCGTGTAAAAGACCAAGGGCAGAATGAACACTGATCCAAGCAGAGCACCACCCAAAAGCATGTTCAGTTCAACACCTTCCAGATGCGCTTTGCGCGCAAGGCCAGGCATCTGGGCGATGAATGCCACCACACAAAACGCCATGACAAAGATCAGCGCCCGGTCTTCTCGTTGGCCCATATCCAAAAGCCTGCGCACCACGCGCCCCGGCCCCCGGTATGTTGCCAGGATATCCGACGAAAGGGCCATCAGCTTCGGCGCGCCAGCCACCCTTCCAGACGGCTTACGATTTCATCTGCCAAAGCGTTGTCTTCGATCTCGTCCACTGCTTCTGCCAGGAATGCCAGCGTCAACATGTTGGTCGCGTCCTTGACCGGAACA
>NZ_JBXWSG010000152.1:0-3971 GCF_059613305.1 Ruegeria sp. BHSB056
TCCTTGATCATTCCAATAATCTGTTCGTCTGAAAATCTGCGTTTCATGGTCCATCCTTTTCTTGGACGGATTACTAACACCTCGATGGCCTGATTTCAGGGGGTTGGGTCACCTGATACGGCGCTTAACTTGAGTGTCCGGTTTTCTGGAGGCGTTGAGAACTTGCCAGAATCTGTCTCTGATTTACCGATCAACTAGCAGACTCCCGCCAAGAATGGATCACAAACAGTGATGGGTGATGCTGACTAGTTTTCTTCCGACCAAAAAATCTCACCGGGTCCATTCGTGCCCGGGAAGGCATATCCGAGTATCGTAACCGAGTTGACTACATCAATTATCAACTCACAAGTGCCAGTCTGAACTTGGGTCAAGAAGGCAACGTCTATCGGATCAATGAGCGACTTTTTCGACCTACGCTCCATGTACTTCAAACGAGACGCGCCGGAGCCATTCGGCAAACCCCACGACCCATGACAGAGTGCATTTCTCAGTTTAGCACCATCCCTCAACCTTTGTTCAAGTTGATCTACGTCTGCAACAGGTTTCGATGGATGGGCTTTGACCGACTTGATAAAGACATCGGTCAATGGCCCCAAAGGGTCGCTCAATGCCTTTTCCAGTTTGGCAATCCAGTCATCCGTTTCAGTCGCTATCTTGTCATCGGGAACTGGGACCGTTCCGGTAAAGAAGAAAATTGCGCTGCGCAGTGTGTCTTCCAAGAAACCAAACGTCGCGACAGAACGCCCTAGCGCCTACCAAAAGGTTGCATCATGGTTCTGCGTTGGAAAAAAATCGGGCAAATGCTTTTCGTCAATCAAGTAAGACATCTTGTATTCTCATCTGGAAACTTCAGCCCGACACTCGAAGAAAAAAGTTCTACTTTCAACGCCAATCTAATCAGTGGGAAAACTGCCATCTGCGTATCCCAATGCGCGCTGGTCTCGTCAGCTCGACCGATTGGGGTGACGGACGCGGCTGCGTGGAAATTCAATCTTACGCAGACAATTTCAAGATGTATTCGTCCGAATGCCGCTTCCTCGCCATGTCAACTCCTCTATTCGTGCCTGGTGTCGTGGCACGGTTTTTGGAGGCTAGGAAAACACCAACCGCGACTCAAATTATGGCAGTGTTGCACTCCAGTTTCTTACTGCTTCAATCAATGCCTGAAACTTACTCGGGTTGAGAACAAAGTATCCGCCAGCCGCAGGAATGCCCCACTTGATCGCTGTATCAATTGCTAAATCAGCCTTCCGCCCCACCCAACTTAAGCAAGATTTCAAAGCATCCGTAAGCTTCTTTAACGCAGATAAAATTAATGACTTGTCCGGCTCCTGAGCCTCGGCTTGTTCGGCGATTTCATCGACCGCCGCCCAAATGATTGCATAGTTTTCTCGTAAGGAAGATGGCAGCTCAACTTCTTCGGGGGGGTTGTTTCCACCTATCCCTAGCCGACTGTCAGAGATTACTGCGGCCCGTTCTTTTTCTAGTTCAGACAATGATTGCCTTACAGAAAATAGAGCCTCGATTTTCTCTATCTCCCGAGCCACGTGTGCGGGCCCCGATTTCCAATCTTGATCAGATAGCGATGAAGCAATCAAACCGCTCAGTTCCCAAGGCATAGGCTTGCCATCGTGGATTGCCTTGAACCATCTTAGCCAAAACCCCCATACGCCTTTGTCAAAAGCAAATAGATCATCAAGGTTCGAGTAGTCACCCAAGACACTACTTGGGCGTCCATTAACGTCCCATAGAGGGGGCCACTCTCCTAAAGCCTCTATGTCTGATGTGGCTAGTTTGGCCGCATTTTCAGCACCAGCCAACCAAGCCAACTCCCAGAAACCTCCCCCATATTCAACTGAAGGGTCTGGCTCACTGAAGCCGACTGCCCAAGCTAGAGCATTGCTAATTGCATTCTCGGCAACTTCCCTTCTGAGAGATCCTGCCGGTGGCTGTTCATCTCCATACAAAACTTGATTTTGACTTGGATGTGGTGAGGTAAAAAACAACTGATCATTGTAAATCTGTTGGGCCGAACCTGCGTAGCTCACACTGCCAAACGCAAAGCGTGCGGCTTTCCTAGCAGCGCCCAAATCGAAACTAGCGACGGTAGCAATGAGTAGGTGGTGCAACAACCGTAGAGTATTTTCTTGATCAAATGGCGCTTCCCCAATCGCTGCAGGAAATGATCTTAGAGCCATACGTGCTACAAACCGAACCCGAATTTGTCGATCTTGTTGTGATAGCCAAGATCTAGCGCTCTCAGCGTCAATAATCTCAATCAAAATGCATTCCTATTGAAGAACCTCGACAGACTTGAACCCGTTTGCGTTTGGTGTTTCTCCCCAACAGTACTGCATGGGTTTCAAGCCTTTGGCTTGCTCTATCTTTGTAGATCGCCTCGTTAACCACATCAACAACGTCGGATCGACGGCAAAAACTCCATACACTCAGACTGCATTCATCGCTCCGAAGGATATAAACTGTGGCACATCACGCTGAACCAGTAGATGGTCGCGACAAGTAACGCTGATCAAGAATACAGTAGTAACGCTACTTTTCGAAGCGATGCTAGTTTCTGAAATAGAATTGTGAGGCTGCAAAGCATGCGGGTATGTTTCGCGGTGTTTTGGCAATGTGCCCGCGGTGATGTTTATGGTTTTACCATCTCGGTAAGTATTTTGCAGAACGCATCAATACCGGTAGTTGCGTCTGCCCACAGCGAGTACGTGCTGAGCAACGCTCTACAACGCAGAGCGTGGCCGTTCGGCTAGCTTACGTAGCGTTGTGCCATTTGCGCCAAGTCCAAGCATCAGTGCGCCGTTCCGACGTCGGCCACATTTAGGGTGTTCGAAGAGTTCTAATTGCTAAATTGACTGCTTGGTAAGCATCGAAAACACTTTGCCTACTGTGGCGCCATCTTTCTAACCTCAAGAACCATGCTTTTTTGCAATGTTTGCGCGGGAAAAACATGGACTAAATCCCGGGGTCAATTCTATGTGCGCTTAGCATTCGGCATATGCGCTAGTGACAAGTCCTTGAAAAAGAATCACATTATCTTTTTGAATCTCATGGATTTTTTTGATTCAATATTGTTGAGAGGATTTTAGATGACCGTTTGTGTAGCGCTTAAAGTTCACGATTGCATTGTGTTTACCGCAGACAGTGCGACTTCGTTGACTGGCGTAGATCCGCAGGGCAACCACCTTGTCGTGAACATCTACGATCATGCGAACAAGGTATTCAATCTCCACAAAAAGCTTCCTATCGCAGCTATGACCGCTGGAATCGGAAATTTTGGTGCCTGTTCAATTTCGACCATATCAAAGGACCTGAGAGCGCTTCTTGCGAACGGTGACGGCGATTACCAGATATCGACTGATGACTACTCGATTGAAGAAGTGGCTGCGAAAGCGCGAAAGTACTTGTTTGAGGAACGCTTCGCGAAGCTGGAAGAAAAGCCCCAAGGCACTTTTCAGTATTGGGTTGGTGGTTACTCAGCAAATGCGGACTTAGGTGAGATTTGGAAAATCCAGATTCAGGACGGCGATTGCCCAGACCCTGTTTGCGAAGCACCTAAGGATGCCCCGAGCATGATCAGCTGGGGTGGTCAGACGGAAGCGATAAACCGGATACTTTTGGGTTACGGTCAGGGGCTACCTGACGCGCTGCTGTCTGCCGGTTTGCCAAATGAAAACCTGGATGCGTGCATTCGTCATGTAGCAGCGCGCACTCAGGCTGGGCTCGCTAACCCGGCAATGCCCACGCGAGACGCGATTGATCTTGCCGTATACTTAGCCGAAACGCAGAAGCAATTTGTGCGCTTTTCTATTGGGTCTAACACTGTTGGTGGCGAACTCGACGGTATGCGTCCGCTGGAGGAGCAATCCGTTGTTTGAGAGCGGTCAATCAGATGGTAGCTTTTATTGTTTCCTGGAGACAAGCGGACAGTTGCGCTCGGTCTTCAATCGGTG
>NZ_JBXWSG010000153.1:0-3770 GCF_059613305.1 Ruegeria sp. BHSB056
GCTGGCTTCTGCCATTGCACTCAACGAGCGATTTCCGACCGCTCTGAGCCAACCTTCGCGCGCCTCCGTTACGCTTTAGGAGGCGACCGCCCCAGTCAAACTACCCGCCACGCAGGGTCCCGGATCCGGATAACGGACCGCGGTTAGACATCAAGAGTGCGAAGGGTGGTATCTCAAGGGAGGCTCCACAGGTACTTGCGTTCCTGCTTCAAAGCCTACCACCTATCCTGCACATCACAATCCTGATGCCAGTGCGAAGCTGTAGTAAAGGTGCACGGGGTCTTTCCGTCTAACCGCGGGAAGCCTGCATCTTGACAGGCAATTCAATTTCGCTGAGTCGATGTTGGAGACAGCGGGGAAGTCGTTACGCCATTCGTGCAGGTCGGAACTTACCCGACAAGGAATTTCGCTACCTTAGGACCGTTATAGTTACGGCCGCCGTTTACCTGGGCTTCAATTCAAGGCTCTCACCTCTCCTTTTAACCTTCAGGCACCGGGCAGGCGTCAGACCCTATACGTCGTCTTGCGACTTCGCAGAGCCCTGTGTTTTTAATAAACAGTCGCCACCCCCTGGTTTGTGCCCCCAGCCCCTAGTTGCCTAGGAACCGGGCCTCCTTCTCGCGAACTTACGGAGGTATTTTGCCGAGTTCCTTCAACATCGTTCTCTCAAGCGCCTTGGTATGCTCTACCAGTCCACCTGTGTCGGTTTAGGGTACGGTCTGATGGAGGGCTATTTCCAGGAACCACTCAGCAGCCCAATCAATCCGATAAGATTGAACTACACCTGTGATCCGTCACATCCTCCTGGCCTAGGAATATTAACCTAGTTCCCATCGCCTACGCCTTTCGGCCTCGGCTTAGGGGCCGGCTTACCCTGCTCAGATTAGCTTTAAGCAGGAACCCTTGGACTTTCGGCGAGAGTGTCTCTCACACTCTTTGTCGCTACTCATGTCATCATTCTCACTAGTGATCTCTCCACCGGATCCCTCACAGGCCGGCTTCATCGAAAGAACTCGATCCGTCATTACATCCCGCTGCTGTTACACAACACAGATGCAAATACGGATGAGTTCTATGTCACACTACGCTCTGCTACCATGCCTTACGGCATCCTAAGCTTCGGCTCATGGCTTGAGCCCCGTTACATCTTCGCCGCAGGACAACTTGTTTAGACCAGTGAGCTGTTACGCTATCTTTAAAGGATGGCTGCTTCTAAGCCAACCTCCTGGTTGTTTTGGTCGTCCCACCTGCTTTCCCACTTAGCCATGAATTGGGGGCCTTAGCTGTAGGTCAGGGTTGTT
The DNA here is from genome assembly GCF_059613305.1 of Ruegeria sp. BHSB056. Lineage (NCBI taxonomy): Bacteria > Pseudomonadati > Pseudomonadota > Alphaproteobacteria > Rhodobacterales > Roseobacteraceae > Ruegeria > Ruegeria sp. BHSB056. The sequence goes on from NZ_JBXWSG010000153.1 coordinate 1,302, forward strand.
TCCCTCTCCACTACGGACGTTAGCATCCGCAGTGTGTCTGCCATCTAGTACTCCCGGGTATTCGGAGTTTGGTTAGGATCAGTAAGCCTGTGGGGCCCCATTACCCATCCAGTGCTCTACCCCCCGGGGTATTCGGATGACGCTCTACCTAAATAGATTTCGCAGAGAACCAGCTATCTCCGAGTTTGATTGGCCTTTCACCCCTAGGCACAGCTCATCCCGATCCTTTTCAACGGATGTGGGTTCGGTCCTCCAGTAAGTGTTACCTTACCTTCAACCTGGCCATGCCTAGATCACTCGGTTTCGGGTCTGATCCCACGAACTCATACGCCCTATTAAGACTCGCTTTCGCTACGCCTACACCTAACGGCTTAAGCTTGCTCGTGAGACCAAGTCGATGACCCATTATACAAAAGGTACGCCGTCAGCTCGCAAGGAGCCTCCGACTGATTGTAGGCGTTCGGTTTCAGGTACTGTTTCACTCCCCTCGTCGGGGTGCTTTTCACCTTTCCCTCACGGTACTGGTTCGCTATCGGTCAGCAAGGAGTACTTAGCCTTCGAAGGTGGTCCTCCGATCTTCAGACAGAATTTCACGTGTTCCGCCCTACTTAATACGTCCGATCATGCTTCATATACGGGACTGTCACCCTCTATGGTCCTGCTTCCCAACAGGTTCTATTCACACTCACGGCTCGGCTGGTCCCCGTTCGCTCGCCACTACTAGGGGAGTATCAATTGATTTCCTTTCCTCCGGGTACTTAGATGTTTCAGTTCCCCGGGTTTGCTCTTAAAACCCTATGTATTCAGGTCTTAAGTACCTGTTTAAGCGACATATTGATTATCAAGGATAACAATATGAAGCTTTCAGGTGGGTTGCCCCATTCAGAAATCCATGGATCAAAGCTTATTCTCAGCTCCCCATGGCTTATCGCAGAGTATCACGTCTTTCATCGCCTCTTGCTGCCAAGGCATTCACCAAACGCCCTTCTCGCGCTTGATTTGATCCAGAAAAAGAAAGACACACGATAGTTGTGCTACCGCCTATTCGGCTACTTGAGCACGGTGTCTGCTGCGAACTTCGTTCTTCGCAGACGGCGTATCAATCAAGACCACCCAGCTGGTAACTAAAGGCGATCGTTCTTCTGAACCAAAAACATACATTTCCCGCCCCCGCCACTTGGACGAGGACAATTGAGCAACCCCATATGGTCTCCCAGCCGTGCAGCTGATCAACGCAGGTCGCTCGGGTTAGTATATTTGACTTGGACAACTCTGTTCGTTTCGATCGCGATACGCATCCCGGGCCGGCTAGACCCAAACTGCGCCGCTTATCCCCATGTGTCCTACCGCCTATTCGGCGACTTGAGGACGAAGACAAGAACGACCGAGATCAGCGCCACACTCGGCGCGATCAAACAGTGTTGATTGATTTCTCTCTATACGATGTCAAATGATCTCCGGAGGAGATCGTTTGGGTGCGAGGCAGCGTATTCTCGAAGAGAATGCGCGGTCGCACACCATAGTCTGTTAAGAACAGACATCTCAGCATTCCGCAAAATGCTCAAAAACCTGTTCTCTCTGGATAAAGTGGTGGGTCGAGGAGGACTTGAACCTCCGACCTCACGCTTATCAGGCGTGCGCTCTAACCACCTGAGCTACCGACCCACAATTTTGCCCGCAAAATTGTGGGAGTGCGCGGCAGGCTCTTTCCAAAGGAAAGATGCCGGGAGCGTCACCCGGTGCAATTCTGGGCGGAACACCACAATCTGCAAAAACCTCATCCGAGTGCCTCTCGTGACATTCGGCTTGGCCGAATGCACTGTCGCACTCGTTTCTTGCTTCGCAAAAAACGTGGTGGAGCCTAGGAGGATCGAACTCCTGACCTCCTGAATGCAAATCAGGCGCTCTCCCAGCTGAGCTAAGGCCCCTTGCCGGACCTCACGCCTATCCGCAAGATCCTGATTTTCTGAAGAGATATGAGGACGGCTCGGTCCATTACAGTGCGCTACCGCCTTGCGGCTACTTGAGCGCCTGCTGAGTTTGACCAACTTTGTTTGTTGATCTTCTGCTAAGTGTATCACGAGATTTGAGATCAATTAAGATCAGGCAAATCTAACCAGATACATCCTTAGAAAGGAGGTGATCCAGCCGCAGGTTCCCCTACGGCTACCTTGTTACGACTTCACCCCAGTCGCTGATCCTACCGTGGTCCGCTGCCTCCAAAAGGTTAGCGCACGGCCGTCGGGTAGAACCAACTCCCATGGTGTGACGGGCGGTGTGTACAAGGCCCGGGAACGTATTCACCGCGTCATGCTGTTACGCGATTACTAGCGATTCCGACTTCATGGGGTCGAGTTGCAGACCCCAATCCGAACTGAGATAGCTTTTTGGGATTAACCCATTGTCACTACCATTGTAGCACGTGTGTAGCCCAACCCGTAAGGGCCATGAGGACTTGACGTCATCCAC
>NZ_JBXWSG010000154.1:0-3852 GCF_059613305.1 Ruegeria sp. BHSB056
GGTTACTTTCCCTGATCAGGCCCTGTGCCACGGCGTGTTGCGCCTCGCCAATCGAAATTGACTGTGCGATTTCATCTGTGAATACGGATGCTTTGGCCAACAACGCCGCCTCGACTTCCTGCTTGCCCTTGGTGTCCGTTCCCATGCACGCGATATGCGTTCCGGGGCTCACATGGTTTGCCATCAGCGATGGTGCAAAAGCCGAGGTGATCGAGATTATGACGTCCGCCTCGGTCATGCCGTCAAGTTCGACCGCTTCAAACGGAACACCGGCTTCATTGGCGACCTTTTCAATGTTCGGCAACATCTCGGGATGGTAGTTCCAGCCAAGGACCTTTTCAAAGGCGCGCGTCTCCAGCGCCGAGCGTAGCTGAAAGGTTGCCTGATGCCCGGCCCCGATCATACCGATCACCCGCGCGTCCGCACGGGCAAGGTGCTTGATGGATACAGAAGAGGCCGCCGCAGTGCGCAAGGCCGTCAAAAGGTTGCCGCCAACCATCGCTGACGGTTTTCCGGTGTCAGGGTCAAAAAGAAAAACAGTGGATTGGTGATTGATCAATCCGCGCTTTTCCAGGTTGTTCGGCCAATACCCCCCGGCCTTCAGGCCCAGTGTCAGCCCGGCGCGGTCAAATCCGCCTTTAAAGCCGTACAGGGCGTCCTCATGCCCGATGGCTTCGCGCACGACAGGAAAGTTATAGGCGTCCCCTGCGGCCATAGAGGCAAAGACCTGTTCGACGGCTTCAAAGGCCGCGTCGCGGGTCATGAGGTTGGCGATTTCGCGCTCGGGTACAATCAGCATGTCATTCTCCACTTGGAATTCGTGCGCCCGTGCGTTTCACCGATAAAAGCGGGCGCGCACGGGCGACTGTCCGGCCATGTTTGGCCGAATGCTTATTCTTTGAGCATTCAAGCTCAGTACGCACGGCCGCGGGCTGACACCGGCCATACGCATTCGACCTTGCCATTCCGGACGCCCACATACCAATCGTGCACGTTTGCGGTTGGGTCACAGTGCCCCGGCACCAGCTTCAGTTTGTCATTGACCTCGAGCGCCCCGCTTGGATCCATCACGACGCCATGTTCATCCGAGCATTTGATGTATTCGACATCGTCACGCCCGAAAACAACAGGCAGACCGCTATCCACCGACTGCGCCTTGAGGCCCGCATCGACGATTGCCTTGTCAGCCTTGGCATGGCTCATGACGCTGGTCAGGATGAAGAATGCGTTCTCCCACTCGCCCTGGTCGATCCGGTTGCCGTTCTCGTCCAGGATGCGACCGTAATCGGCATCCATGAACGCATAAGACCCGCATTGCAGTTCATTATACACGCCCGAGTTGGATTCGAAGTAGTATGACCCCGTACCGCCGCCCGAGACCAGCTCACACTCGATACCCTCGGCTTTAAGGCCGTCTACCGCGTCTTTGACCATCGCGATGGCGGTATCCAGTTTTTCCTTTCGTGCCTCATAACTGTCGAGGTGTTGCATGGCACCCTGATAGGCCTGAATTCCGCTGAATTTCAGGTTGTCTGCAGCCTCAACCGCCTTGGCGATTTCAATCACTTCGGGTGTCGTTGTGACCCCGCACCGCCCTGCGCCGCAATCGATTTCAACGAAGACTTCTAGCTGTGTTCCATGCCGGACTGCCGCCGCCGAAAGGTCGGCGACATTTTCCAGATCGTCGACACACACGATAATGCGGCTGCCCAGCTTTGGCAGGCGTGCGAGGCGGTCAATTTTGGCCGGGTCACGCACCTGGTTCGAAACCAGAACGTCCTTGATCCCACCACGAACGAAAACTTCGGCCTCGGAAACTTTCTGGCAGCAGACACCGACGGCACCACCGATTTTTTCTTGCAGCTTGGCCACGTCAACCGACTTGTGCATTTTACCATGCACGCGGTGACGCATCCCGTGCGCCTTGGCATAATCGCCCATCTTCCTGATGTTGCGTTCAAGCGCGTCGAGATCCAAAATCAGGCTGGGTGTCTGGATATCTGCTTCGTACATGCCGGGCTTGGCCGGAATGTCGTAACCTACTTCGAACTGGTCGAGAGTGCTCATATCTTTCATCTCCGTAATCCTAAACCGGGATAGTTTTTTGTTGGGGCGTTTTCAGACATTCATCCAGGGCAGCCGGTCCAGATCGACATTACCACCTGTAACAATCAGTCCGACACGCTTGCCCTCGAAAGCGTCCGGGTTCTTGAGAACCGTAGCCAGCGGAACGGCTGAAGATGGCTCCATCACAATCCGCAGGTGCTTCCATGTCAGTTTCATCGCATCGATGATCTCCTGCTCGGAGGCTGTGTAAATCTCTGAGACGTGGTTCGATACGAAATGCCAGGTCAGCTCTTTCAGTGGAACCAGCAGCCCGTCGGCAATCGATTTGGGTGCGTCATCCGCGATGATGTGGCCGGCCTTGAAGCTGCGATAGGCATCGTCGGCCTGTTCCGGTTCCGCCGCGATGATCGCGGTTTCCGAGGCGAGCGTCGATAGTGTCAGACAGGTGCCGGACACCATGCCGCCGCCGCCGATAGGTGCGACAACCGCATCCAGACCGTCGGTCTGCTCGATAAACTCGCGCGAACAGGTGCCTTGCCCGGCGATGACCCGAGGGTCGTTGTAGGGATGAACAAAGTCACCGCCCGTAGCCGCCTGAACTTCGGCAAATGTCGCTTCGCGTGACGAGGTGGAGGGTTCGCATTCTGTAATCTTCCCTCCATAACGCCGGACCGTATCCTTCTTTGCCTGCGGCGCTGTCCGCGGCATGACCACGTTGCAGGGAATGCCCCTTTTCATCGCCGCATAAGACAGGCACGAGGCGTGATTACCCGAAGAATGGGTGGCGACACCTTTTTCGGCCTGTTTCGCATCCAGCCCAAAAACCGCGTTTGTGGCACCTCGTACTTTGAAAGCGCCCGGTTCCTGAAAGTTTTCGCATTTGAAGAACAGCTGCGCGCCTGACAGTTCGTTGAGAAAGTCCGAGGTTCGCACCGGGGTGCGGCGGATATAGGGCTTGATCCGGTCATGTGCCGCAAGCATGTCTTCATAGGTTGGGATATACATTGTGTAATCCTTCATCATGCCGCGTTCTTCTGAACGGAACCGGGATGGCCGCGATAGTATTCCTGTGCGGCGGCAACTCCGGACCCCAGGTCAATGTTCAGGCCCAGGTCAACCATGCACATCTCAGCAGTGGCGATCCCGGACAGTGCCATGACATCCGTCAGGCTGCCCAGATGGCCGATCCGGAACACCTTGCCCGCGACCTCACCAAGGCCCACGCCAAAGGCAACGCCGTATTTTTCAGCTGCGTGCGTGACTATATCCGTCGCGTTGAAGCCGTTCGGCGTGCGGATTGCGCTTACGGTATCGGAATAGACCGCAGGGCTGCTGGCACAAAGCTCCAGCCCCCACGCCCCCACAGCGGCACGGACCCCTTCGGCAATCCGGTGGTGCCGGGCAAAAACGTTCTCCAGACCTTCGCTCAGCAGCATAGAGCAGGCTTGATTGAGGCCATTCATCAACCCAACAGCGGGTGTATAGGGGTAAGCATTGTTGGCGTATCCCTTGGTCATGTCCCGGACGTCAAAGAATGTGCGGGGCAGGGTGCCGGTTTTGGTCGCTTCCATCGCTTTCTGGCTGAAACCGACGATGGCAAGGCCAGCGGGCAACATGAAACCCTTTTGCGATCCAGTAACGGCAACATCCACGCCCCATTCATCAAACCGAAAATCCATCGACGCGATTGATGAAACGCCATCAACAAACAGCAACGCCGGGTGCTGCGCGGCAGTCAGCGCCCTGCGCACAGCAGCGATATCCGACTTCACGCCAGTTGCCGTC
>NZ_JBXWSG010000155.1:0-3788 GCF_059613305.1 Ruegeria sp. BHSB056
ACTTCGGGTTCAACCACAACGATCTTCGGTGCGTCGCCCCAGGTTTTTCGCGCATAAGCCGCAACAGCTCCAGCCAAACCGCCCACACCTGCTTGCAACAGAATATGCGTCGGAACCTCGGGGCACTGCCTGACAGCCTCTGCCGCCATTTGCAAATACCCTTCCATGAGAGTCCATGGCAGGTCAAAATATCCATCCCACGAACTGTCCGACAGCAATATCCATCCGTTTTCGTCGGCAGCCGTTCTCGCTGCCCCCATACTGGCAGCATAGTCAGCACCACTTCGAACAACCTCGGCTTTTTGGTCTTTCAGACGTTCCGCAAAGGTTTCGGGCACCGTTTCAGCAATGTAGACGACAGCCTTCGCGCCGAAAATTCTGGCACCCGCCGCAACACTCATGCCGTGGTTTCCCGCGCTGGCGGTCACATAGGTTGTGCCAGCCAGTGTTTGTTCATCCGGTTCGCTTGACCTCTCGGCCGCATGACGCGCAATTACATAGGCCGCCCCTAAAGCTTTGAACGAACCTAGGTTCATCCGCGCCCGTTCATCCTTCACCCAAAGCTGGGATACAGGGGCAAGTTTCCTGGCATCCACCATCGGTGTTTGTTTCGCGACAGGACACTGAGTAAGCAAATCCGCAACCCGGGCTGCATCGGTCGAAGGATAGGGTGCTGATGGTGCAAGCTTTTGGCCCCCCCGATGTGGATTGGTGATGATCTGCATACGCCTTCCCCCAATTGTTCATCTGGTGACGTGACCCTATCGATGGAACACTGTCAATCAACCTCTGCCGTCAGTCAGAGACGTCGACGACCTTCGGGGTCTGTTCTGTTACCAACGACAACACCCAGTCGTGAAACAACCGGGCAGCCGGGTTGGTGGCGTTGGACGAAAGATAGTACCCTTCGTTGCTGTCAACCGAACATTCATGCGCGCGTTCGACCAGACCAGCGGCAATCGCATGGGTCGTCAGTAATTCGCTGACCAAAGCGACACCGCTGCCATGAACGGCCAGTTGCAGAGCCATCCCAAATGTATCGACAAAAACGCCAGGTTGGCGGCGTAAGCCCTGTTTTTCAAACCACGTGCCCCATCCGCTTGATGTCCCGACAGCCTCGATCAGAGGCAGGTCAAACACATCTCCCGCGACCGTCGGGGATTTCACGGGAACCAGCCGATCAGGCATCAGGCGCACCGCGCCCTGCCCCACCTGTTTCTTTGACCCGAACCGAACCTGAACATCAGCGTGGGATGCGTGGAAATCGTCGGGCCAGATCGCACTGAGAAGCCGAACGCGAACTTCAGGATGGCGTCTGGTAAAATCTGACAGGTATGGGGCAATAACCCAATGAGCGATGCTAACAGACGTGGCGACAGTCAAGATGTCTCCGGACGCGCTGGCGTCCACGCGCCCGGCAGCCGCGGCAAGCGCTTCAAGCGCGCTACCAACCTCGGGCAATAGTTTACGCCCCGCATCCGTCAGCGCCAAGCTTCTGGGGTGCCTCACAAAAAGAGCTGTCCCCAAACGCATTTCGAGCGATTTCACCTGCTGACTGACCGCCGATTGCGTCAACCCAATCTCTTCGGCAGCCGCCGTAAAGCTAAGCGTTCGTGCAGCTGCCTCGAAGGATCGGATCCATGTCAGCGGTGGAAGAGATTTGCCCATTTGATCAAGCTATCCATTAGTCTTTTTAATGGCAAAGCACATAATTCAATCATTTGTCAAAAACCCCGTCCGTTTTTAACGTTTGCGAGCGCGACAGGAGAATTTTCATGCAACCGGAAATACGCAAGATCGTCACCTACGATGAGGAGGTCCTTGTCGAGGGCTTCCGAGCCGCCAAGACCCCGTGGCGCATGTTTGCCGTGGCCGCAGTGGTTCACAACCCTTGGGCGGGCCGGTTTGTGGAAGACCTTAAACCCGAGATTCAAGCCTACGGCCCTGTTCTGGGCGAGATGATGACGAAACGCATGATCAAACTGGCCGGGAGTGGTGAGGCAATCGAAGCCTATGGCAAAGCCGCTGTGGTCGGGCTGAATGGTGAGGTCGAGCACGCTTCGGGTCTTATTCACACGTTGCGCTTTGGCAATCACTACCGTGAGGCCGTCGGCGCGAAATCCTATCTGGCGTTCACCAACACACGTGGTCCGGCAAACGCGCCGATCATGGTGCCGTTGATGGATAAAAACGATGCTGGGCGGCGGTCGCACTACCTGACAATTCAGTTCTCGATTTCTGACGCACCGCGCGATGACGAAGTTGTCGTCGTATTGGGCGCAGCAACCTCGGGCAGACCACACCACCGTATCGGTGACCGTTATCAGGATCTCAAGGATTTGGGCCATGACCTGGACAACCCGGCCGCGGTCTGAGATCGGTGGGCTGGCGGCCATCCAGACCGGTTCGGGACAGAATATCATTCTGTTGCATGGTGTTGGCTTGCGGGCTGAAGCCTGGGGCGCACAATTGGACGGGCTGGCTTCCGAGGGTTGCCTGACCGCCCCGGACATGCCCGGTCATGGAGACAGCCCATTAACTGACCTGAGCATCAGGCTTTCGGCGTACACCGAAGCGGCACGGGTTGTTCTGGACTGCTTGAGTGGTCCGGTCGTTTTGGTGGGCCACTCGATGGGGGCCATGATCGCGCTGGATCTTGCAGCCAAAATGTCAGACCGGGTTTGTGGGGTCGTCGCATTGAACGCGGTTTTTGAGAGAGACGCGAATGCGGCACAAGCCGTGCGCGACCGTGCGGCGCAGCTGGATGGCAGGACGATCGCTGATCCCACCAGCACATTGAATCGATGGTTCGGAGACGTCGCCTCGGCCGAGCGCGATGCCTGCCGTAGATGGCTGATGGCTATGGACCCGGCTGCGTATAAAACGGCCTACTCCGTCTTCGCCCACAGCCGATGCCCCCGACGCGATACGTTGGAGAAACTAAGCTGCCCGGCGCTTTTTCTAACCGGCAGTCTTGAGCCCAATTCGACCCCGGAGATGTCACGTGCCATGGCGGACACCGCGATGAGCGGACGCGCGCAAATCATTGAAGGCGCTGCACATATGATGCCAATGACGCACGCACCTCAGGTCAACGCCGCCATTTCCAGCTTTCTGAATGAGCTGCGCCAATGACCGCGCTTGATCCTCGTGACCTTCGTCGTGCCTTTGGACGGTTCATGACCGGTGTGACGGTTGTGACGACGCGCGATGACGCAGGCACTCCACTCGGCTTTACGGCCAATTCCTTCACTTCGGTTTCTCTCGACCCGCCGCTGCTTTTGGTTTGTCCGGGAAAAAACCTGTCTTCTTATCACGAATTCGCAACCTGCGCCCGTTTCGCGGTGAACATTCTGGCCGAGGGGCAGGAAGATGTATCCAATACGTTTGCCGGGTTCAATGGTGATCGATTTGCCAAAGTCGATCACTGCTTTGATACGCACGACGTCCCTTTGATCAGAGAGGCAGTCGCAACGTTCTCCTGCCGAACTCATCAGGTTGTCGAAGCCGGCGACCATTGCGTTTTGATCGGTCAGGTCGAAACGTATTCTCAGAACGATGCCCCCGGGCTTGGCTATGCGAACGGGCAGTATTTCAGCCTCGGGCTGGAACGTGGCGCGCTGGAACCATCCGGGCGAAACGTGGTCTGCGGCGCAATCATCGAACAGGACGGGCACGTCTTGATGGAGAAAACAGAAGCCGGTTTCCGTCCGCCGCAAGTTTCGCTGTCAGATCGGCAGGACCTGCGAAACAGCCTTGTGCAGAACCTGACGGCCAGGAGTATCAAT
>NZ_JBXWSG010000156.1:0-3695 GCF_059613305.1 Ruegeria sp. BHSB056
GGAAACCGGCCTGCCCGAGGCCCGTCTGCAAGGAGAGCGGGGTCGCACATCGGGCCAACTTCGCTTGTTTGCCACTCATATTCTGAGTGGTGAGTATCTGGATCGGCGCCACGACGGCCCGTTGCCAGACCGCTCGCCGCTGCCGCGCCCGGATCTGAAAATGATCCAGCGCCCTATTGGCCCTGTCGCCGTATTCGGTGCTTCGAATTTCCCTTTGGCCTTTTCAACCGCAGGCGGTGACACCGCGGCCGCCTTGGCTGCTGGGTGCCCCGTTGTCGTAAAAGGGCACAGCGCCCATCCGGGCACCGGTGAGATCATAGCCGAGGCCATACATTCTGCCATCGAACGCTGCAAAATTCATCCCGGTGTTTTCAGTCTGATTCAGGGGGGTGACCGGACAGTAGGTTCCGCTTTGGTGCAACACCTGCTGATCAGGGCTGTCGGGTTCACTGGCTCATTGGCTGGTGGTCGGGCACTGTTCGATCTGTGTGCCGCGCGTCCTGAACCAATCCCGTTTTTCGGTGAACTTGGCTCGGTCAACCCGATGTTCATTCTCGATGCTGCGCTGACGAACCGGGGCGACAACATTGCTCAGAACTGGGCTGGGTCGCTGACCATGGGCGCAGGCCAGTTCTGTACCAACCCCGGGGTCGCCGTAATGCTGGCGGGTGCAGCAGCGGACCGCTTCACTGAGATCGCGCGAACCGCCCTGTCAGAGACACCCGCGCAAACCATGCTGACCGACGGCATCGCCGACGCTTATCGAGCCGGTCAGGCAAGGATCGCCAATATAGCAGATGTGCAGGAGGTTCTGAGCTCGATGTGTGATCAACGCACCGCGTCCCCTTACCTGTATCGCACCAATGCTGTGAACTGGCTGGCAAACGAAACCCTTGGTGAAGAGGTTTTTGGCCCGTTGGGGGTTATCGTAACTGCCGAAACGCCTGAAGAAATGCGGGCCGTCGCGCACAGTCTGCAAGGTCAGCTGACCTGCACCCTGCATATGGATGATGCGGACTTGGACACCGCGCGTTCCCTGATGCCGATCCTCGAGCGCAAGGCCGGGCGTGTGCTGGCCAATGGCTTTCCCACGGGCGTCGAGGTCTGCGACAGTATGGTGCATGGCGGCCCCTACCCCGCTTCGACCAATTTCGGTGCTACCTCTGTCGGCACATTGTCAATCCGGCGGTTTTTAAGACCCGTGTGTTACCAGAACATGCCGGACGCATTGTTGCCAGAACAATTCCTCTGAATTTTCGGCTAAACACACCCAAAACGTCATGGCTCATCGCGGGGCAAGCGATGAGCCGGGTGCCCAATGCTCTCATTTGATGGAGGCTACACTTCGGCCTGTTAAGTGGGGAGGCTCACGTCGGCCTTAACGCAGAAATTCACGATCAAAAAATCTCTTGCTACAAATACATGCCATAATGCATATTTATTGTTAGCATTTTTGACTATTTGAATAAGAATAACACATTTCTTGGGGGCAAAAATCGAGCTTGGCGCGCTTCGCGCTTACTTAGACCCGTGGGGGGAAGGGGCTCTGGTTTGACTTGGTTAAAGATTGTGTTGGTTGTATTTGTTGTTGCGCTCATGCCAGCGCAAGCCCTTGCCAACATCGGGACAGTTATCAGCGCCAAGCAAGGCGCTCAGATCATTCGCGCCGGAAACGCACAGCCTGTCATTTCAGGAATGGATGTGGTGTCGGGCGATACGATTTCTACAGACCACAGCGGTTTGGTGCAGATCGTATTTGTGGATGAAACCAAAATTGCCGTTGGCCCCAATGCGCATATGGTTTTGGACGTGACCATGCTGCGCGGCAACCGAAAGGCCAAAAGCTTTGCCGTGCAGGCCTTGGGCGGCAGCTTTCGATTCATTTCAGGCAAAAGCAGAAAAAGAGCCTATTCGATCAAGACCCCGACAGCGACAATGGCAGTTCGTGGCACAACCTTCGATATGTGGGTCGTATCACAAACCCAAAGCGCAATGCTTGTCCTGCACGGAACTGTTCAAATGTGCAGTGCACAAGGGTCTTGCAGGTCCACAGGCCGCGTGTGCAGCATGTATGCCACCGGTGGAGGCGGAACAGTCGGGCGGCCCGCTGATCAGGCACAGTACGATCAAGCACTGAAAGAGGGATTCCCATTTATTCAGTCGCAGGAAGGCCTTCTGCCTCCTTTGCAGGTACGGGTTGAGGGATGTTCTGGCGAAGGCGCGCCCGTGCAGCAGGCCAAAGTCGACAGGGCCGATTTTCGCAGAACTGCGCCCCAGCCGCGCCCAGTCAGCGTCGCAGCGCCGCCAGCACCTCCGTCAAACCCAGAGCCAGAAGTAGAACCAGAACCGGAGCTGGAAGAACCAGAACCAGAACCGGAACCGGAGCCAGAAGAACCGGAACCGGAAGAGCCTGATCCGGAAGAGCCTGAACCGGAACCCGAAGAACCTGATCGAGAGGAACCAGGTCAGGAAGATCCAGAGCAGCAAGAATCAAATAGTGAGCTGTTCCGGTAGCGATGTCGAAAAAGCGGAAATGGACTCACTTGTCCGGGGAACGACATGAGCGACGAAAAGCGCAAAACCAGGACAGGGAAATGGGCGTTCCGCCTTGTCGGATTGTGTCTGATCCTGGTGGGTTGTTTCATCCGGGTCATGGATCCTTATCCTGTGCGAATGACCCGTCTGATCTATTTCGACGTTCTGCAAAGGTCGTCTCCGCGAGAGTTCAATCCTGACCTCCCCATCCGGGTTGTAGATATCGACGAAGCCTCTCTGGCCAATTGGGGGCAATGGCCCTGGCCCCGAACACTGGTGGCGCAGATGGTTCAAAATCTGGGTGAATACGGTGCTGCGGCCATCGCGTTTGATATGTTGTTCGCTGAACCTGACCGGTTTTCGCCCTCGCGTCTTCTTAACGATCCATCTTTGGCAGGGGTCCTCACAGTGGAACGCCACGCTCAGAAGCTCGATAACGATGTCTTGCTTGGGATGGAAATCGCCTATTGGCCAGTCGTTCTTGGGACTGCCGCACGATTGTCGGCGGAAGGAAACCCCATCACTGCAAAAGCAGGTATCATTGAGTTCGGGGAAAATCCCGCCGCGGGTCTAATTTCAGTTCCTCATTGGACGCCAATCGCGCCCCCTTTGGACCGGACCGCTGCGGGTATTGGTGGGGTCAACGTCTCGCCCATCGGCGGAACCGGCATCATGCGCCGTGTGCCGGTTCTTTGGCGCGGGCCGGACGGGCTGTTGCCGGGTCTGTCAATTGAAGCCCTGAGAGTTGCCTTGGGTGAAACCAATATCGTAGCCGAAGGTGCGCAGGACGAAACAGGCATCATGTTGGCGGTTGAGGTCGGGGGATACCGTATACCAACGACAGAAAACGGCGAGATTTGGCTGAGATACCGGCGGGATGCGCCCGAACTGTACATCTCGGCCAGCGATATCCTCAAAAGCTCGGATGATGCGGATGTTCGGGCGGAAGTTGAGGGGCGGATCATCCTGATCGGAACGTCGGCCGCCGGTTTATTCGATATGCATCAGACAGCGCTTGGAGAGAGCGTTCCCGGCGTTTCAATTCATGCTCAGGTGCTGGAACAGGTCCTGACCAACGAAATGCTAAGCCGTTCGGACGTGACCGCAGCGCAGGAAATGCTTGCCTTCGCCTTTCTCGGGCTTGTCGTGATTGCCGTCAT
>NZ_JBXWSG010000157.1:0-3309 GCF_059613305.1 Ruegeria sp. BHSB056
ATCCATGATCTTTTGGCGAATGAACGTTTCGACGTTTTTGTCCGCCTCACTCACCCAGTCCTGAGCACCTTTTTGATCAATGACCAGATTACTCCTGTCCAAGAAGTATTTCTCGGCTATCACCCCAGCTTCTTCACAGACCGCGATGGCAAAATCTCTGCGTTCCGAAAGACGATTCATGGCCTGTCCTTTTGTGTTTGTGTATCTAAGGCCAACATTGCGGACCAAGCGGAAGCCTTGCAATGACTGAGTTGCAGCACCGTTCAATTCATGCCGCTTCGAGGTTGCCGAGCAATATGGACGTCATATCGGCGGTTATCACCCCGTCTATGGCAACAACATCCATTCCAGTCTGATAATCAACGTTGCTTTTTGTAATTCCCGACAAGTCCGCATTTGAATCCAAAAAGACCCATTGAGGTTCATGCGCAGTGGGCTGTCCAACGGCCACCTGCAATATTGCCAGTGCATCCAGGGCATTGATGGTGCCATCTTGATTGATATCTGCCGCGATCAGGTTTTCCGCAGCGGGGGGACCCCAAGTCGGATCGAGGCCAACCGAAATGCGTAACACTTGCAAAGCATCCATTGCGTCAATCTCTTTGCTCGCTGTCGAATAGTGCTTGATGATGTCCAGTCTTCCGGGGAAAGTGCCATCCGGAAGGTCCAAGTCAAATTGTCCCTGATCGTCAGCCGTGACGGATACCGTGCCACCACCGACCGGTGTGAACTTGATCTCTGCATCCGACAATCCGGGATTAGCAGATTGGCTGTCCACTGTGATTGGCCCAAGCACGCCATCCGAACTGTCCGGCGTCAAACCGCCGAAATTACCGAAATCAACCGGAATGTGATCGGGGCCATCGAACCCGGCCCCGAAAATATCAGCGCTGGTCAGCGTTCCACCCGAAGCGGACTGAACCTGCACGACCTCGCCCCGATACTCTATCCGGGCCCCTTGTGTAGTGCTGGTAAAGGTCAGTTGCTGAGGGGACCGCAACAGCAGGTAGTCAAACATGTCCAGACGGTCCACACCCGGTTGAAAATCCGTGATCGTCGTCATACTGCTGCCCGACTGCATCACGAAAACGTCGGCCCCTGCCCCACCTGACATGGTCGTAGCACCCGTTCCTGCTATCAGTATGTCGTCGCCATCGCCCCCCATCAGGGCGGTATCCAGAATACTACCGCTCAGCATGTCGTCTGCGGCAGTCCCCGACACTGCTCCATACCCTTTGTCCACGATCCCCAGATTATCGACAGGAACAGTAATGACAGTCACTCCGGCGTCTTGTTGCGACGTAACCAGAATCTGCAACTCATTGCCGACGTGAGCAAGGCTCAGCGATTCGACATTCTGCAATCCACTAGTCAACGTGTCGGCGAAACTGTCCAGATAGACCAACTGGCCTTCCGGTGTCAGCGTGAACAATGTAAGCCCATCGTCGCCGCCACCCGCCACGACGAATACGCGCCCGTTGATGTCCACGATCTCAAGGTCCTGTACGGATTCAAAGCGGGTCGTGAGCGAATCCAGAATATGATCTGTGGCGCTCAGGCTGCCGTCAGCGTTCAATTGCAGCACACTGAGCGAATTGCTGCCGGCACCCGCCACGATCACCCAGGGATTGCCGTAGGCATCGATCGTTTCGACGGCTGTCGGCGTTGAGATTCCGAGCGTCCCGAGGGCTGAACCGTTGTCAATTTCGGTCAACTGACCGGAAAGGCTGTCGATCCGATAAGTTGAGACTGTATTGCTGGCCGCATCACTTGAGATCAGGAAATGGTCAGTCCCTGCGCGCAGCGTCTGCATCGCGTCACCAGTGCCAGAAACAAGGCCAGCAAGGCTCAGCGTTCCGTCCTGATTGACAAGGTATGTCCCGATTTGACCCGTTTCTTCATGAGCCATTGCAAGAACATCCATCAGGCCAATCGACACTTGAACAATGGCCGAGATATCTCCGCCTCCTGTCAGAGATCCGGTTTCCGTAAGGCTGTCCAGGGTGCCGTCTACGTTAAGGTCATATCCGACCAACCCGACCGCCATATTCACATCCAGTACAAGTTGTTCGGTTCCCGCCAGCGTTATCGGTGTGCCACTGCGACCAACCTGAAACGTGATTGTTCCGCTGTAATATTCCGTGTCGACCAGTTGCGGTAACGCACCTTCGACCAACCGCCAGACAGCGACGCCGCCACCCGGTCCGGTGACGGTATAAAGATACGTGGTGCCGTTAAACGTTTTTAAAGCCGTATCGCCGATACCTGAATCGAGCGCCGCGCTCCCCGTTGCCACCACACCTTCGAATTGAAGCATCACAGCCAACACCTCCTGCGCCACTCCTGGCCTTGACCAAAAGATGACCTGATGCACGGACCGAAACAAAAGCGGAATTGTGGTGAAAACGAGAAGTTCGGTTTCAGATTAACTCAATTTTTTGCTTTCGATCGCAACAGTAACCAGTGGGAAAGACAGATGAGCCAGCCGTTATCAGCGCGACCTGTCTTCCTTTTCGGTGATCGCGGAAACCACATGTGAGGGTAAGATGACCAAAGCACCAGAGTTCAACAACCGTCCGGCGGCTGAACCTTCGGAAACGGACCGCAAGCAACACATTCGCCAGTGGATCGAAGGAAAACTTGGCCGCTGGGCAGAGCGTGGAGCGGCCGGTGGGCTGATTTCAACTTTGATGGCCTTGCCCGCGTTGTCACAAGCCACAATTGAAGAATTATATGCTTTTCAATTCGCGGAAACCATTCCAGGCGTTCGCTCTGTCAAGCTGTTGAAGAATGGCGATGTTCTTCTAAAAATGGCCGATGGCCGCACAATGATAGTGGCCGCTGAAAATGTCCAGATCCTGGACAGCGGTGCCATCATGATCGCTGAGAATGCGGTTCAGGAGATTGCCCAATTCAGCGCGGTTGAAGCCGGTGTTTCCGCGGGCGCGTCCGCAGGCGGCATCAGTGGCGCTGGCGCGGCGTTGGGCGGATTGGGTCTGGCAGGGGCGGCTGCGGCCGCAGGAGGTGGTGGCGGTGACAGCCCCGTCGTATCCGAGCCCACCTCCGTCGTGTCCGAACCCGCCCCGACATACCCAAGCCTCAACCTGGCTGATCTGCAATCTACTGCGCTGAACAACATCAGCACCAACGCCATCCCTCCCGAAGGGACGGCAACCATTGAAGTCACAATAGGGTCACTGGTCAAAACCGTGACACCCAACCCCGATGGCAGCTGGAGTATCTCTCTGACAGCCGCCGAAGCCGGCGCACTTCCACAGGGGGTATCGACGGTGACCATCACGAACCTGG
>NZ_JBXWSG010000158.1:0-3232 GCF_059613305.1 Ruegeria sp. BHSB056
GTGGCGTGGCGGGTGATTTCACCATCACCAAGCTGGCCGAGGATGAATACATGATGATCGGGTCGGGCATGGCCGAACGCTATCATCAACGCTTCTTTCAAATGGTGGAAATGCCCGAGGGCACAACTCTTGAGGTCGCCACCGACCGCATCGCAGGGTTCAACATCGCAGGCCCCAGGTCACGCGAAGCGCTGGCACGTCTGACCAATGCCGATCTGTCCAACGAGGCGTTCCGCTTCATGCGATCACAGAAAATCACGGTCGCCGGCGTCGAATGCGTGGCCATCCGGGTCAGCTTTACCGGCGATCTGGGCTGGGAACTGCACTGCGCCGAGGGGGATCAGGTGGCGCTCTACACCGCCCTGCTTGAGGCCGCCAAAGACTGTGGTGGCGGTCCGGTGGGCGGGCGCGCGCTGGGGGCGCTGCGGATCGAAAAGGGCTATGGCTCGTGGGGTCGAGAGTATTCTCAGGAATACTGGCCGCAAGAGGTCGGGTTGGCGGGCCTGATCAAGCTGGACAAGGATTTCCTGCACAAAGACGCCTATCTGTCCGTCAAGGACAACCCCGCGCGCGAGGTG
Organism: Ruegeria sp. BHSB056; assembly: GCF_059613305.1. Lineage (NCBI taxonomy): Bacteria > Pseudomonadati > Pseudomonadota > Alphaproteobacteria > Rhodobacterales > Roseobacteraceae > Ruegeria > Ruegeria sp. BHSB056. The sequence goes on from NZ_JBXWSG010000158.1 coordinate 579, forward strand.
CTGTCCGTCTTCGAACTGGATGTGACCGAAGATGCCGACGCAACCGGGGGTGAGCCGATCTTTACCCCCGACGGCGCGCCCGTGGGTCGTGTCACGTCGGGGGCGTTCGGCTATTCGGTCGGGAAATCGCTGGCGCTGGGGTTCCGCAACCCAAACAGGGCACAGCCGGGCGATGAGGTGGTCATTCAGGTCATCGGCAAACCGCACAAGGCGCGCGTACTGGCCGAGGCACCGTTCGACCCGACAGGCGCCAGACTGCGGTGCTGACGCTCATAACCCGTCTACAGGCAGGCAAGGCCAATAAGACGCTCCAAAAGATGTCTCGTCTCGGCACTTCAGGCGACTTCATCTTTTTCCAAATACTCCCGCCGGAGGCGTCCGAACTCACCCACCAGCGCATTGCGGGCGCCACTCTTGCGCCACCGGGTCACAAATGCGCAGGCAGTCCACCGCGCGTGCAGCGATCTGGGACACGATATCCATCAGGGTGTCGGGCTTCAGATAAAACGCTGGAACCGGGGGCAGGATGATGGCCCCCATTTCTGCCGCCGCCGTCATGTTGCGCAAATGGGCCAGCGTCAGCGGTGCTTCGCGTGTCATTAAAACCAACGGCCTGCGTTCCTTGAGCTGAACACTGGCGGCGCGCGTCAGCAGGTTATCGTCCAGCCCATGCGCAATTGCGGCAAGCGTTCGCATGGAACAGGGCGCAACGATCATGCCGGATACCGGAACCGACCCGGACGCAATGCTGGCACCGATATCAGCGCTCGGGTGATGCCGCGTCGTCAGTTGCCGCAGGTTTGGCAAAGCGTCCGGGCCGCATTCCTGCGCAAGGGTCCGCATCCCGGCAGCGCTGACCACAAGATCGGTCTCGATATCCGATGACGCAAGGCACCGGGCCACTGCAAGGCTCAACGCCGCGCCTGACGCACCGGATACCCCCAAAACAACACGGGCGTTTGTCATGCTCTCAGCTCCGGTATCAATCGGTTTACAAGGTCTTCCGCAAAGGCGTGATCGGCATCCGCGGTGCGCATGACCGCCCCCCATTCCCGCAGCGTTTCACTGCCCAGTTTCGTCGTGGCGTCGATGCCGATTTTTCCGGCCAGACCGGGTTCGGGCGATGCAAAATCCAGATAATCCATAGGTGTCCTGTCCAGCACCATCACATCCCGGCCCGGGTCCATGCGTGTGGCAAGCGCCCAGGCAATATCCCCCCAGTTTCGGGGGTCGATATCGGCATCGACCGCGATGATCATTTTCGTATAGCTGAATTGCGGCAGCATTCCCCACAGGGCCATCATCACGCGACGGGCCTGCCCCGGATACCGTTTGTCGATGGCAACGATTGCGATGCGATAGGAACAGGCGGCGGGCGGCAGCCAAAGATCGTGGATTTCGGGGATTTGCGCGCGGATGGTCGGCAGGGCCAGGCGGTTGAACACCTCGCCAATGATCGATGGCTCGTCCGGTGGCCGCCCGGTATAGGTGGAAAGATACAGCGGCGCGTCCCGATGGGTGACAGCGCTGACCTGCATCACCGGAAAGGGTTCAGCCGGGTTGTAATAGCCGGTGTGATCCCCAAAAGGCCCCTCGGGGGTGGTCTCGCTTGGTGAAACCCAACCTTCCAGAACAATCTCGGCATCAGCAGGGACCAGCAGGGGGATGGTTCTGGCCGGGATCAGATGTGGCCGCTTCTGGTTCAGGGCTCCGGCAAATGTCAGCTCGGATACCGCCTCTGGCAGTGGCAAGGCCGCCGACAATAGCGTCGCGGGGTTTGCGCCCAGCACAATGGCGACGGGCATCTTTTCGGCGCACCTCGCCCAGTTTCTGTGATGCGCCGCGCCGCCGCGATGAGGCAGCCAGCGCATGATGACACGGTTCCGGTCCAGCACCTGAATGCGGTAAACGCCCGCGTTATAGCCTTGCGCCGCGTTGGGATCGCTGCCGTAGGGCCGGGTAAGGACCACGGGCCATGTGATCAGCGGCCCGACATCACCGGGCCAGTGCGTCTGGACCGGCAGCGCTGTCAGGTCCACATCCGCCCCGCTGTGGCAGACGCTTTGAACCGGGGCAGTTCTGACCAGTTTCGGCCGGGTCGACAGGGCCGCCTTCAGCATCGGCCATCTGGCCAGCGCGTCCCGCACCCCGCCCGGCGGCGTCGGGGCTCGCAGCGCGGCCAGAAAGGCGCCCAGATCGTCCAGCCCGTCGGGTGTGACACCCAGCCCGGCGGCAACCCGCTCTGCCGTTCCGAACAGGTTGACGACGACCGGGGTATCGAGCCGATCAGTGGACACGTCTGTCGGGTGGTCAAATTGCAGAACCGGTCCGCCCGCCTCAAGCACGGCGCGGTGAACAGCGGTCATCTGATGGCGTACGGAAACCGGATCAGGGATGCGCCTGAACTGTCCGGTGTCCTCGCACCATTTCAGGAAATGCCGAAGGCTGGGATATTGCGGCAGGGTGCGAATGGGGTTGCTCCGACGGTGGTGTCCACCCTCTAGCAACGAAAGCGAGGGGTCGAATTGACAACCGTCAAGTCACCCCTATCGCGATCGTCCTAGGAAGGCATCCAAGGTCACAATGTTGAGACAGCAGGAGGTCTCGTTGCCCGTTCCTCAGAACCCGATACCGCGCTGCCCGGCGGCTTTGGC
>NZ_JBXWSG010000159.1:0-3372 GCF_059613305.1 Ruegeria sp. BHSB056
TGCCCAGAAGCTGCGAGCCCAGGCTCGCGTCACCGTAGAAAATGACGGCGATGGTGCCCCAGATGCCACAGAACAGGTGAACCGGGATGGCACCGACAACATCATCGATCTTGAACTTGTCCAGCATCGGGACCGCGAAGACCACGATGATACCACCCACGGCGCCGATCCACAGGGCACCGAACAGGGTCGGGGCCAGCGGCTCGGCCGTGATCGAGACCAGACCGGCCAGTGCGCCGTTCAGCACCATCGTCAGGTCAGGCTTCCTGTACAGAACCTGGGTCAGGATCAGCGCTGCAACCGAGCCCGAAGCCGCCGCCATGTTGGTGTTGGCAAAGATGCGTGACACGTCCGATACATCGCCCACGGTTCCCATCGCCAGCTGCGAGCCGCCGTTGAATCCGAACCAACCCAGCCACAGGATGAACGTTCCCAGGGTCGCCAGTGCCAGGTTAGAGCCGGGCATCGGGTGAACTTTGCCATCTTTGTACTTGCCGATCCGCGGGCCTAGGATAAGGGCCCCTGCCAGCGCAGCCCAGCCACCGACCGAGTGTACGATGGTCGAACCGGCAAAGTCCGAGAAGCCCTTGGCATCCAGCCAGCCGCCGCCCCATTTCCATGAACCGGAAATCGGGTACATGATGCCTGTCAGCACGATGACGAAGATCAGGAAGGGCCAAAGCTTGATACGTTCCGCCACGGCGCCGGAAACGATGGATGCGGTCGCGGCCACGAACACAAGCTGGAAGAAGAAGTCCGAACCGACCGAAGCATACTCCAGTGCCGCATCCGCCGGCGCAACACCAACCGCATCAAGCGTTGTGGTCGAGAAGAACGGGCCAAGCCAGCCCGTGATGGACCAACCGTCGCCGGGATACATCAGGTTGAACCCGATCAGCCAGTACATGATTGCGGCAAATGAAAACAATGCCACGTTCTTGATCATCTGCATGGCAACGTTCTTGGATCGTACCAGACCGCCTTCCAGCATGGCGAAACCTGCGGCCATGAAGAAAACAAGAAAGCCCGCCATCAGAAACAGCAGCGTGGTAAAGATATACTGGGTGTGCTGTGCCACTTCGCCGGTTGCGGCGGCCTCTTGCGCAAGACCCATCTGCGGCAGCGCAACAATGGCGGCAGCAGGGATGAGAGATTTCATCAGGTTCATTGTCAGTCCTCGAATGATTGTGAGTGGGCGCACTTACAGCGCGTCCTCGTTGGTTTCCCCGGTACGCACACGCATCGCCTGTTCGACATCGAGGACAAAAATCTTGCCGTCACCGATCTTGCCGGTTTTGGCGGTTTTGGTGATGGTCTCGACGATCTGGTCGGCCATTGTCGCAGGCACCACGATCTCAAGCTTGATCTTGGGCACGAAGTTCACCGCATATTCGGCCCCACGGTAGATTTCGGTGTGACCGGACTGCGAGCCGAAGCCCTTGATTTCGGTCACCATCATGCCGCGCACGCCAGCCTCGGTCAGTGCTTCGCGCACCTCCTCCAGCTTGAACGGCTTGATTGTCGCAATGATCAGTTTCACGTCTTTCCCCTCTGATTGTCCGGTGGGACCGGCTTGTTTGCACCTGCAGAAAAAAAGCGCGCCGCGGCGCAGTAAGAAACGCTTTCGGGGCCAAAACCTGTCGGAAAATAATGCGAAGTTGCACAATTTTTGCACAACGCAGCCGTTGCGGCTAATAATTGAGCACTATAGAGAGGGGAAGTTCCAGAAAATCGGACCTCTACATACCGTGGTTGTCGAGGTATGGTGACCAAAAAGTATAACCGGGCAGAGTTTGAGCATGACTGAGTCCAAGCGCCGCAAGCCGACATTGGTCGCGGATAGACGGTACCCTTCAAAGGGCCGAAAACCGGCGGCGACCAAAAGCACGGCGGGCAAAAAATCGACGGCGCGCAAAACGGCCACGCGAAAAACCACGCGCAGGAAAACCCGCAAGTCATCAGGGGGCAAAGGCGGTGGTATCTTTCGCCGTTTGTTCCGATGGATCTGGCGGCTGATCTGGGGCTTGACCTGGCGTGTAGGTGCGATTTCGGCCATGCTGCTCGCGCTGGCGGTGGGTATCGTTTATGCAACCTTGCCGGATGTGGATGCCTTGCTGGATGGGCGCGCGCGGGGTTCCGTGACTTTGCTGGATCGTGACGGCAAGGTCTTTGCCTGGCGTGGCGATCAGTTTGGTGGCGTGATCACGGCCGATACCGTGTCTCCGCATCTCAAGAACGCAGTCATCGCAACCGAAGACAAGCGATTTTACCGGCATTTCGGGGTCAGCCCGCGTGGCGTCGCCAGCGCGGTCAGCATCAACCTGAGCGAAGGGCGCGGGCCTTTGTCAGGGCATGGCGGGTCCACCATCACGCAACAGACCGCGAAATTGTTGTGTCTGGGTGTTCCCTATGATCCCAGTGATTGGGACTCTGAGGCCGCGTATGAGGCCGACTGCCGTCAGGGCTCCTTGTGGCGCAAGGCCAAGGAAGCCGTCTATGCGCTGGCAATGGAGGTGAAATACTCCAAGGACGAGGTTTTGACGATCTACCTGAACCGCGCTTTTCTTGGCGCAGGCGCGCGTGGGTTCGAAGCCGCAAGCCAGCGCTACTTTGGAAAATCCGCCGCCGAGGTTTCGCCCGCAGAGGCCGCGATGCTGGCTGGTCTGCTGGTTGCGCCCACACGCTATGCGCCGACCAACAACCTGCAACGGTCTCAGGATCGGGCGCGGCTGGTGATCGGTCTGATGGAGGATCAGGGATATCTGACCGCCGCACAGGCCAGCGAAGCGCGTGCGCGACCGGCGCAACTGTCTGAAGCTGCAGCTGCCCGAGCGGGCGGCTATTTCGCAGATTGGGTTGTTTCGGAACTTCCCAGTTATTTTGGTGATAACACAACCGAAGATGTTGTGATCCAGACGACTTTGGATCAGCGGATTCAGCGATCGGCGGAAGAGGCTTTGCAATTCATCTTTCAGGAAAAGGTGCGCGAAGGCTCCAAGGCGCAGGCGGCCATCGTGGTCATGTCCGCGGACGGGGCGGTGAGAGCCATGGTCGGCGGCCGAGAAACACGGGTTGCTGGTGTGTTCAACCGGGCCACCATCGCCAAACGTCAAACCGGTTCGTCCTTCAAACCTTTTGTCTACGCTACCGCGTTGGAACTCGGCTATTCCCCGCTGGATACGGTGATGGATGAACCTTACTGCGTGGACATTCCCGGGTCCGGTCAATGGTGCCCCAAGAACTATACCAACAAGTATTACGGGCGCGTGTCACTGGCGGATGCGTTGAAGAACTCGCTGAACATTCCGGCGGTGAAAGTTGCCGAGATTTCGGGCTTGGATAACGTCCGCACCGTGGCCAGTGGTTTTGGGA
>NZ_JBXWSG010000160.1:0-3225 GCF_059613305.1 Ruegeria sp. BHSB056
TCAATCAGCGCTTTTTGCTTGCCGCCTTCGCGTTCGGTTTTTTCAAGCTGGTCCAGAACCACCCGGGCACGTTCGACGACAGAAGCGGGTAAACCGGCCAGCTGCGCAACCTGCACCCCATAAGACCGATCAGCCGCGCCCTTGTGAACCTCGTGCAGGAAGATGACTTCGCCATCCCACTCTTTGACCGCTACGGTGGCGTTATCGACACCTTCGAGTTTGCCAGCCAAAGCCGTAAGCTCATGATAATGCGTGGCAAACAATGCGCGACATTTGTTGGTCGCGTGCAGGTGTTCCAATGTGGCCCAGGCGATGGACAGGCCGTCATAGGTGGCGGTACCGCGACCGATTTCGTCCAGGATCACCAATGCACGGTCATCGGCCTGATTCAGAATGGCGGCGGTTTCGACCATCTCGACCATGAAGGTCGACCGCCCCCGCGCCAGATCGTCCGAGGCTCCGACGCGGCTGAACAGCTGGCTGACGACGCCAATATGCGCCTCTTCGGCCGGAACGTAGCTGCCCATTTGGGCAAGCAGTGCAATCAGGGCGTTCTGGCGCAGAAAGGTTGACTTACCGGCCATGTTCGGACCGGTCAATAACCATATCGCCGCGCCGTCTTGGACACTCAGGTCGCAATCATTGGAAATGAACGCATCGCCGCTTTGCTGTCGGAGGGCGTGTTCCACAACCGGGTGTCGGCCGCCCTGCACATTGAATGCGCGAGAGGCGTCAACCCTTGGATGGCACCAGTTTTCACCCCGTGCAAGATCAGCCAAAGCGGTCGTCAGGTCCAGTTCGGCAAGCCCGCGGGCGGCTTGATTCAATCGGGCAGCAAGGTCCAGTATCGCGCCAGAAAGCCTTTGATAGAGCCGTTTTTCAATCTCCAGCGCCAGATTCCCTGCGTTCAGGATACGAGTTTCGATCTCGGACAGTTCAACGGTTGTAAACCGCACCTGATTAGCTGTCGTCTGGCGATGGATATAGGTTTCGCTAAAGGGTGGGTTCAGCATCTTTTCAGCATGGGTTGCCGTGACTTCGATGAAATAGCCCAGCACGTTGTTATGCTTGATTTTCAGCGAGGTGATGCCGGTGTGTTCGACGTATTTCTGCTGAAACCCGGCAATGACCGAGCGACCTTCGTCGCGCAAGGTACGGGCCTCGTCCAGTTCAGCGTCAAAACCTGGCGCGATAAAGCCTCCGTCGCGGGTCAGAAGCGGGGGGTCGGCCACCAGTGCCTCGTCCAGTAAAGTCAGCAAGTCATCGAAACCAACAAGGTTCTGAAGCGCGGTTGCCAGCAACACCGGCAAATCCTGATCCGCGCAGATTTCGGCAATCGTGGCTGCCTGTGTCAAACCATTGCGAATGGCTGTCAGATCACGAGGTCCGCCGCGCTCGAGTGACAAACGCGACAGGGCGCGGTCCAGATCCGGGGTTTTGCGCAAGGCTTCGCGCAGATCAGACGCGATCAGGTTGTAACCAGCGGCGAAACTGACTGCGTCAAGCCGGGCATGGATCACATCCAGATTACGAGAAGGGCTTGAAAGCCGCTGTTCCAGCAATCGCGCGCCACCGGGGGTAACGGTCCGGTCTACGACAGAAAGAAGCGACCCTGCGCGCCCGCCGGACAGCGAGCGGGTCAGCTCCAGATTGCGACGTGTGGCGGCGTCGATCTGAACGACTCGATCCTCAGATTCTTTCAGCGGCGTTTGCAGCAGGGGCAGTTTGCCCTTTTGCGTAATCTCCAGATAGTCGATCAGCGCGCCCATCGCGGACACTTCGGCGCGGCCGAAATTTCCGAACGCGTCCAAAGCACCTACGTGAAACAGCCCACAGATGCGCTTTTCCGCCGCCGTGCTGTCGAAGCTGGCGCGCCCGACCGGGGTCAGTGAAATCCCCAGATCAAGCAGCGTTTCGTTCAGCTTTTCCTGCGCCCCATCGGCCACGATCAGTTCGGAGGGCGCAAGACGGGCTAGCTCAGGGCTGAGCCGGACCGAGGTCAGGGGCATCACGTGAAACGCGCCCGTCGAAATATCAGCCCAGGCAAGCGCGGCCTCGTCCCGGACCTCGGCATAGGCAGCCAGAAAGTTGTGCCGGCGCGCCTCAAGCAATGCGTCCTCGGTCAGTGTTCCGGGCGTGACCAGTCGCACGACATCGCGCTTTACGACTGATTTAGAGCCTCGTTTCTTTGCTTCAGCCGGGCTTTCCATCTGTTCGCAGACCGCAACGCGAAAACCCTTGCGGATCAGGGTCAGAAGGTATCCTTCGGCCGAATGCACCGGCACGCCGCACATCGGGATGTCTTCGTCATTGTGCTTGCCGCGCTTGGTCAGGGCGATGTCCAACGCTTCGGCAGCGTTGACGGCATCCTCGAAGAACATCTCATAGAAATCACCCATGCGATAAAACAGCAGGGCATCCGCGTGGGCCTCTTTGATTTCGAGGTATTGCGCCATCATTGGCGTGACTGTGGACAAAAGCGGCCCCCTTCTGGCGTTTTCCGGTCGTGACCTTACAAACCCGGCCCCTGCAGCGAAAGGCGAAAAGTATTCCCGTTGAGGCGCGCGCTCGCCTGCGCTATGAGGCGTCAGCCCTGAAGTCATGGAACCGACATTTAAGATGCCCAAAGCGAAGATCACCAAAGAAGAGGCATTGGCCTTTCACCTGGACCCCACCCCCGGCAAGTGGGAGGTGCAGGCCACCGTCCCCATGACAACGCAGCGTGATCTGTCGCTGGCCTACAGTCCGGGTGTGGCCGTTCCCTGCGAGGCCATCGCGGAAAACCCGGAAACGGCTTATGACTATACCAACAAGGGCAACCTCGTGGCCGTAATCTCGAACGGAACGGCAGTGCTGGGCCTTGGTAACCTTGGTGCGCTGGGCTCGAAACCGGTCATGGAAGGCAAATCGGTCCTGTTCAAACGGTTCGCCGACGTGAACTCGATCGATATCGAGCTGGACACCGAAGACCCGGATGAATTCTGCCGTGCAGTGCGTCTGATGGGGCCAACCTTTGGCGGCATCAATCTGGAAGACATCAAGGCGCCCGAGTGTTTCATCATTGAACAGCGCCTGAAAGAAGAGATGGACATCCCCGTCTTTCACGATGACCAGCACGGCACAGCCGTGATCTGTGCTGCGGGCCTGCTGAACGCGCTGCATATCTCGGGCAAGAAGATCGAGGACGTGAAAATCGTTCTGAATGGCGCGGGTGCGGCGGGAATT
>NZ_JBXWSG010000161.1:0-3160 GCF_059613305.1 Ruegeria sp. BHSB056
TGGCGGCAAGGCGAAACATGGTCGGGTGTTCCTTATGATGAGTTCCGGCCAAACATGTCTCGATTCGAATGTGTTTTGCATTGATTTGCATCAGATGCGGAAACCTGACGTTTCATGAAACTGTGATTTCGTGACTACCGTTGATCCGATCCGCCAGACCGCCAAGGGTGTGGAGCTTGTGATATCCCAAGTCTTGCGCCGTCAAAGGTACACACCCTCACTTTCACGCTTTTCCCAAAAGGATCAGAACGCGACTTGAGGTAGATGAACCAACGGCCTTAGGCACCTAGGTTATTGCTCGCGAAACGCGCGCGACATGCTGTCCGACACAGGTTTGGCGATATAGGCCGCAAAAGTTCGTTCTTCGGTTTGGATCATAATTTCCGCGGGCATGCCGGGGGTTGGAACAAAGCCGCTGACCCGGTGCAGTTCGTCCGGGGTAAGTGAGATACGCGCCAGATAAACCTCTTTTGGAACGCCTGCCGCCTCTTCAAGCAGCGCGTCGGCTGAGATATAAAAGACTTCTCCGTACAGAACCGGTGTTGTGCGCTGATTGAGCGCGATCAGGCGGACAGAGGCGGTCTGCCCAGTTACCACACTATCAATCTCGGTGCGTGGGATTTGCGCCTCAATAATCAAGGGCGCATCGGCGGGCAGAATTTCGGCAATGGGTTCGCCCGTTTCGATTACGCCACCCGGCGTATGGTAATGCAGGCGAACTACCGTCCCGGTCACAGGCGCCCGCACCACGGCCCGGTCCAGAACATTGCGGGCCTGACGGGATTTTTCGCGCACGCTTTCCAGATCGGCCTCGACCACGCCCAATTCATCCAGTGCAGCCTCGCGATAGGCGGATCGGGTGCGCGTAATCTGTTCCTGGTATTTCAGAAGCATCTGATTGATTTCAGCGGCCTCCGCCTGCAACCGGGCCTGCTGCCCCTCGGCTTCGGCCTGCACACGCCGGATCGTGTTCAATTCGCCCTTTCGAACCAGCCCTTTCTGGAAAAGCTGGTTTTTGGACTCGTACTCTTCCTGCAAGATTTCGGCACGTGTGACCATGCTGTCCAATTGGGCCTCAAAGCCACTTGCCCGGATCTTCAAAGCCTCCATATTGCGTTCCAAAAGTGCCACATCATTCAGCAAGGTCTTGCGCGACACATCAAAGCTGAGCATTTGACCGTCGAGAATGGCCATGACTTCCACGTCTTTAGAGGCCTCGACCAGATCTGGTGTAAAAACCAGACGATCCCGTTCCCCATATTCCGCCAGCAACCGCTCGGTCATCGCCTGCAAGCGCAATTTGCGGATGAACAGCTCGCGCTCATTGGCCTGGGCCGAGGTCTGATCCAGCGTCATCAGCACCTGACCTGCCTGAACCGATTGCCCTTCGGTGACCTTGATGTCTTCGATGATCCCGCCTTCAAGGTGCTGGACAATCTTGTTGCGCCCAGTGGCGACAAAACTGCCCTGCGCGATGACCGCCGCCGCCAGCGGAGCACTGAAGGACCACACTCCGAAACCGCCAAAACAGACGACCAGCATGATTATACCGATAACAATGAAGCGGTTGATCGAGCGTGGAACTTCTGCATACCAGACGTCAGGTTCACCGGCAGAGTGTTTTACGGGTACGAGGTCATTCATGGTCAGCCTCCCTGTTGCCCTTCAATTCCGGTCCGTTTGCGCGGCCCGTTGATCTGCTGAAGAACCTGCTCGCGCTGACCGAACAGAGCGACGCGCCCATCGGTCAGCAACATGATCTTGTCGACCACGTTCAGCAGCGTTGGTTTCTGCGTGATGACGACCACGGTGATCTTGCTTTCACGCGCCTGTTCAATGGCGCGCGCCAAGGCTTTGTCCCCGGCAACGTCAAGGTTCGAGTTCGGCTCGTCCAGCACCACCATTCGTGGGTTCCCAAAAAACGCCCGCGCCAGCGCAATGCGTTGTTTCTGTCCGCCCGATAAAGGTGATCCATCAGCGGCCACCACGGTCTCATACCCCTGCGGCAGGGTCGCGATCATGTTGTGTACATCGGCTAGTACAGCGGCGTCGTGGATCTGTTCGTCCGTGGCATCGGCTCGCATCCGGCCGATATTGTCCTTGATGGTTCCGGGGAACAGCTGCACATCCTGTGGCAGATAACCGATGTTTTCGCCGAACTGGCGCGGGTCCCAGTTGCGGATATCCATCAGGTCCAGCCGCACACTTCCCGACGTTGGCAGAACGGACCCGACAAGGGTCTTGCCCAAGGTGGTTTTGCCCGCACCGGAATTGCCGATAATCGCCAGTGTTTCACCGGGGATGAGTGAAAAGGTAATCCCGTTCAGAACCACACGTTTGGTTCCACCGGGGACATAGAGCAACCGCTCAACATCCAACCGCCCTTCAGGTCGCGGCAGGCGCAACTTCTCATGTTGCAGGGCCGAGGTGGACAGCAGCGCCTTGATCCGCCCATAGGCCGCGCGCGTCAGCAGGTAGCTGTTCCACCCCTCAATCGAACCTTCGATGGGCGCAAAGGCGCGCCCGGCAATGATTGAGGCCGCGATCACCATGCCGCCGGTAATCTCTCCCTGCAGTGCCAGAAATGCGCCCCATCCCAAAATGCCAATCTGTGTCAGCAGACGAACAGCGCGCGAGATCGCCGCGAAGATCACGTTACGGTCCTGCGCGCGCACCTGCCAGGTCAGGGATTGGGCCGTGTCCCGCCCCCAGATCCGCACCGCCTCGGGGATCATGGCCAAGGCGTTGATGATCTGGCTGTTGCGCGACATGGAATCCAGATGCAGGTTCGCCATGGACTGCGCTTTGTTCGCCTCGGCAAAGGGTTTGGCTGTCATTTTCTGGTTGATCAGCGCAATCGTCATTAGGATCAGCGCCGTCACCACGACAATCATGCCCAGTTGCGGGTGCACGAGAAAGATCATCAGAATGAACAGAGGGGCGAATGGCACGTCCAGAAACGAAATCAAAGTGCCCGAAACCAGAAAACCGCGCAGTTGCTGCAAATCGCCAAGAGTCTGATATTCGCGCCCGTTTCCGTGCAACGACGCGTGCGCAGCCGCACTAAGCACCGGTGCACCCAAACGAACGGCAACCTCGACACCGGTTCGCATCAGCGTAAACCGCCGCACCGCATCAAATGCAGACTGAAAAATCACAG
>NZ_JBXWSG010000162.1:0-3018 GCF_059613305.1 Ruegeria sp. BHSB056
CAAAAAGATCTGCTGCGATTTCATCGCTCAATCTGCGATGAAAGGGCAGAACCTCCACATTCGGGTTCTGCGCCTCCATCGCTTGCTGGGCGGAAAAGACCTTGGGCATATCGATATCTGCATCGCGGTGGATCACCTGCCGCTGCAGGTTCGCATTCTCGACTATGTCGTCGTCAATGACCCCGATTGTACCCACACCTGCGGCCGCCAGGTATTGCAGCGCCGGGGCGCCTAAACCTCCCGCGCCGATCACCAGAACACGGGCCTGTTTCAACTTTTTCTGACCCGGCCCGCCCAATTCGCGCAGCACAATGTGACGGGCATACCGGTTCAGTTCGGTTTCGGTGAAACGGTCAGAGGGCAGGGTGGTTTCCGGCTTGGATGCTTGTACTGCGCGGTTACGCAGGGCCTTCAGCACACGGCCATATAACAAAACGATGCCCGCGAAACCTGCAAGGATCAGCCACAGCGCCGCAGACCCACCGGTTGCTTCGCGCAGAGGATGCCCATCCGGCAAGATCAGATGAGACAGGATCACCCCGACCAACAACACACTCACCGACACCACGCGCGCGGTTTTTGACGTGCCGACGACATAGCCAACGCCCCATAACCCCGCTGCCAGAACAAGAACCAGCAGCATCAGCCGCGCCCGGTCGAGCCGAAACCGCCAGCCCCGCGATCTGTTTTACCCAATGCCTCAGCCAGTTCGAATGCAGCCTGCACGACAGGGGCAACTACCAGCTGCGCGATACGATCGCCATGGGCAATCTCGAACGGTTCCTGACCGGCATTCATCACGATTACCCCTAGAGGTCCGCGATAGTCACTGTCGATAGTGCCCGGCGTATTGGGCAGCGTGATCCCGTGTTTCAGTGCAAGGCCCGAGCGGGGACGAACCTGAACCTCGTATCCCTGCGGGATTTCAATGCGCAGACCGGTCGGAACAAGCGCCCGCTGTCCGGGCTCCAGCATGATCGAAGCCCCCTGGGGCAAGTTGGCCCGCACGTCCGCGCCAGCAGCACCCGCAGTTTCGTAAGACGGAAGCGCCACGGCGGGGTCTGCCCCGTCTTCGCGGATCACTCGAATTGCAACCATGGTTTTGCCTTTCCTTCAGCCCGCCAACGCGTCCGCGATCCTGCTTGCCAACCGCCGCGCAACCTCGGCCTTGCCCATACGCGGCCATTCCTCGGCTCCGCTGTCCGAAATCAGGATAACCGCATTCTCGGACCCGCCCATGATCCCGGTGGCAGGGCTGACATCGTTGGCAACAATCCAGTCACAGCCTTTGCGCAGCCGCTTGGCGGTGGCATGTTCGATCACGTCATCGGTCTCGGCCGCAAAGCCTACAACCAAAGGTGGGCGCCCATTTTCCATCCGCGAGACACGTTTGAGAATGTCGGGGTTCTCGGCAAACTCCAGAACCGGCAAACCGTCCCGGCTTTTCTTCAGCTTCTTGTCCGACGCACTGGCCACGCGCCAATCTGCCACCGCCGCCGCAAACACGCCCGCATCGACGGGCAGCGCCGCATCAACCGCGTCCGACATCTGTTGCGCGGTCTCGACCGGCACGACCTGCACACCCGACGGTGGCGGTACGTCCGCGGGGCCCGTGACAAAGATCACCTCGGCCCCTAATTCCGCAAGTGCCTGTGCCACGGCCGAGCCCTGCGCCCCGGAAGAGCGGTTCGCGATATACCGGACCGGATCAATCGGCTCATGCGTCGGACCCGAAGTTACCAGCACGCGCTTACCCACCAAGGGTCCTGCCGCAAATTGCGCCTCAACCGCCGCGACGATTTCCAGCGGTTCCGACATGCGCCCGGGGCCATATTCACCGCAGGCCATATCACCTTCATTTGGGCCAACAAAGCGCACGCCATCCGCTTGAAGCTGCTTCAGGTTGCGTCGCGTCGCCGGGTGTTCCCACATGCGTACATTCATCGCGGGTGCACACAGAACGGGCGTGTCCGTTGCCATCAGAAGGGTCGATGCCAGATCATTTGCCAACCCCCCCGCCATCTTGCCCATCAGGTCCGCTGTTGCGGGGGCCACGACGATCAGATCGGCAGAGCGTGACAGCTGGATATGACCCATCTCGGCCTCGGCGGTCAGATCGAACAGGTCACCATAGACCTTTTCTGAGGCAAGGGCAGACACGGACAGAGGTGTTACAAATTCCTCTGCCGCACGCGTCAGCACAGGCGTTACGGCCGCGCCACGTTCACGCAGCCTGCGGATCAGGTCCAGCGATTTGTAGGCCGCGATGCCGCCGCCGATGATCAGCAGAATGCGTTTGGATGACAGCATGTTCAGCCCTTCCTGTCCCGGTCGGCCCCGACATTAGGCAAGCCCAGCAGGTTGTTCCAGCGATTAATTCTGAACCTGAAACGGCGCACAGGGATCTTCACGCTCGACTGTGGGGCTGTCGATTACGATATCAAAGTCACCGTCGATGATGTCGTCCTCGGACTGTCCGACCGAGACCACCTTCCATCCGGGTTGAAGGCGTTCAAGAAATGTCGGGATACCTCGGTCTTTGCGCGCATGTCCGTTCCCAGTGATCACGGCAACCGGGCCGCCGGTTTCTTCCATCGCGCGTATCACCGCGCGCGCAAGAACCGCATCGCGCAAACGCTGGATCGCGACCATCTGGGGTAACATTTCGGGTGGGAGAGCATCGCAATGCGCGGCCATTTGATCCGCCTCACGCGCCTCCTGCTCCTCGGGCGTCAGCGGTACAGTCAAACCATAGCGCGCCGCGTCTGCACCCAGCGCCGTGGCGGCCCCGCGTTCCATCGCAGCCCGCGCGGCAGCACGCGGCACCATGGCCCCGTAAACCGGCGCGCCTGAGGCTTTGAACACCGGATAATACAGCCTGAGCGGTGGCCAACCACTTTCTGCCCATTGCAGAATACGGCTCAACTCTTCCGGGTTGGAGACGGCTTTTTGCGCCAGCCGTTGCGCGCCTTCTTCGGTGACCATCTCCCAGACAACGGCCGAGGGTGAGATTTCCAC
>NZ_JBXWSG010000163.1:0-2973 GCF_059613305.1 Ruegeria sp. BHSB056
CCAGCAATGCCCAGAGATTGGGTTTCGTTTCGGGGGCAAGGGCGTATCCGGCGACTTCTGCACCAGCCTCGGCCAGCCAGGCAGCCAGCCAGGCGCCTTTGAAGCCGGTATGCCCGGTTACAAGCACCCTGCGTCCGGAAAACGCGCTCGCACTCATTCCCAGATTTTCCACGGCGCATTGCCTGTGGCCCAGTGTTCTTCCAGTTCCTGGCGTTCGCGAATAGTGTCCATGGGCTGCCAGAAGCCTTTATGTTCAAAGGCCATCAGCTCGCCATCGCGCGTCAGGTTCATCAGGGGGCTGCGTTCCCAGGCGGTATCGTCGCCGTCAATGTAATCGCCCACTTTGGGGGACAGCACGAAAAATCCGCCATTGATCAGCCCACCATCCCCGACGGGTTTTTCAGAGAAATTCAGGACCTGATTGCTCTGCAGCTCGAGCTGGCCGAAGCGGCGGGGCGGAGGAACTGCCGTGACGGTTGCGAGCTTGCCATGCGCCCGGTGAAAATTGATCCCGGCCCGAATGTCGATATCACCAACACCGTCGCCATAGGTCAGGCAGAACGCTTCTTCATCCTTGAGCAGATGCATGACCCGGCGAAGTCGCCCGCCAGTCTGGCTGTCGTCTCCGGTGTCGATCAGTGTCACGCGCCACGGTTCTGACTTGCTGTTAGCAATTTCAAGACCGCCACTGGCCAGGTCGATCGTGACGTCCGAGTTGTGCAGAAAGAAATTCGCGAAGAATTCCTTGATGACATAACCTTTGTACCCCAGGCAGACGATGAAATCAGTGACGCCATGGGCCGCGTAGATTTTCATGATATGCCAGATGATCGGTCTACCACCAATCTCAACCATGGGTTTTGGTATCTTGACGGTTTCTTCGCTGAGCCGCGTGCCTAAGCCACCGGCCAGAATAACGCATTTCATAAAATTACTCCCTCGTTAACAACGAGACTGGCTACCAATACACTCATCTTAACCCGGATCTGGGCATCCGGGTTATTGCAAACATTCGCACGCATTAGGACGACAGCGCCGCCACCCTGTCAAGATTCACAAAGCCACGAGTCGTGAGGCACTGAATTTCCTGTTGCCTTGGCGCTCAAACATACACAATGGGTGGAAAGAGGCGATATTGTTGACACGCTCTTTCAGCCGGGCAATCCAGTGAAGAACATCACAGAGATAGCGCTCAAAAGAGCTCATATTCAGGGTCGTACATGTTGTATCAGAATTGCGCGGACCAAATGCACATTTCACACCTGCGGGAAATTTTGACAAAGCTATACCGGTCGGAAAACATCGTTACGATTCAAATTATTGGAAAAAGCGCATGCGGTTTAGGACTGTGTAGGAGACAGAGGTTTTTACCAATTCTGAACCGGTTTTCGACACAGGCGATCCGGTTCGCATCTGCCCCCTCTCTTTATGGGATGGACAACGGGTGCGGTTCGTCTAATCAGGGTGCCTATTTTCTGTACGGAAGGCCGGGCTTCAAAACTCAGGCCCTCTGTTTAGGGCGCTGACAGGATTTTGTTGTGAATCCCGGATAACCTCTTGTAGCCTTAGGTAAGTGTTTTGGTATGGGTGTTAGTCATTTGAAAAAAGATATTGTTCCCGTTGTCGTCATCGGTGGTGGCCCCGCAGGGCTGACAGCCGCCTATGAACTGCAAAAACTGAGCGGCACACATGTTCCCCGGGTCTTTGAGGCTTCGGATATGGTGGGCGGCATTTCCCGAACGGAAACGCATAAAGGGTATCGCTTTGACATAGGCGGCCATCGGTTTTTCACCAAGGTGCGTGAGGTCGAGGACATGTGGCATGAGGTGATGGGGGATGATTTCATCACCGTGCAACGCCTGAGCCGCATCTTCTACCGCAACAAATTTTATGATTATCCGCTGCGGATCTTCAATGCTCTTGGCAATATCGGCCCTTACGAGACCTACAAGATCATCGGCAGTTTCATCAAATGGAAGATCCGACCGCGCCAGCAGGAAGACACCTTTGAAGATTGGGTCGTCAACCGCTTTGGCGGACGGCTCTACATGCATTTCTTCCACAGCTACACCAAGAAGGTCTGGGGTATTCCACCGTCGGAAATCCGGGCCGACTGGGCTGCGCAGCGGATCAAGAACCTATCCCTGCCCAAAGCGGTCTGGAACGCGATTTCGGGGGCCAATGATACGGCCAGCCTGATCGAGGAATTCCAGTATCCCCGTCTGGGCCCCGGCATGATGTGGGAAAAGACCCGCGATCTGATCCGGGAAAAGGGCGGTTCGGTCGAAACCCGTTCCGAAGTAGTGAAGGTCAACCGCGATGGTAACCGCGTCACGTCGATTGATGTGCGTCATTGGGACGAAAGCGGTGACAAAACAACCGAACGGGTCGAGGGTGAGGAATTCATCAATTCGATGGCCGTGCGCGATCTGATCCATTCCTTTGATCCACCACCACCACCCGAGGTGGTCGAGGCTGCCGATCGCCTGAAGTATCGTGATTTCCTGATCGTGACCCTGATCCTGGATCACGCCGATCCGTTCCCGGACAACTGGATTTACATCCACAGCCCACAGGTGAAGGTTGGTCGCATCCAGAATTTCCGAGCCTGGTCTGCAGAAATGCTGCCCGATCAGAATACAGCCTCGATCGGGATGGAATATTTCTGCCAGAAAGGTGACGGGTTGTGGTCGTCAAGTGATGAAGATCTCAGGCATCTTGCCAGTGAAGAGCTTGAAAAGCTTGGTCTGGCCAAGGCCAGAGACGTCATTGATCACGCGGTTATCCGGCAGCCCAAGGCCTATCCGGTCTATGACAGCGAATACAAAGAGGCACTGGACACGGTCAGCGACTGGCTGAAGACGCTGGAAAACTTCCAGACCGTGGGTCGCAATGGTTTGCACCGCTACAACAACCAGGATCATTCCATGCTGTCGGCGATGTATGCCGCCCGCAATATCATGGGCAAGAACT
>NZ_JBXWSG010000164.1:0-2634 GCF_059613305.1 Ruegeria sp. BHSB056
TTATCGCAGAGAGGGTCATGGATAAACTGGAGACATTCTGGTGAGTATTGTTTCGATTGATTTGGTGGATTTGTAATGGACCGTCTTCAGCAAGCTATTCAGAAAGCGCGTGAAGAACGCAACAGCCGGCAGCAGCTTCAGCCTGTGCCTCCCGCAGACATACAGAAGTCTCCGGCACCGCAAGAAAGCGGTGACCAAGATATTTGGCTGGCTGTGCCAGAGATACAGATCGAGCAACGCCTTGTCTCTCGCAACCGTTTGATGTCATTCCATGGGGGTGCGGACGCCACGCCCTATGACATGTTGCGCACCAAGATGCTGCAGCAGACCCTTTCCAATAACTGGCACCGGGTAGCGCTGACTTCCCCTTATAGCGGGTGCGGTAAAAGCACGACAACTGCCAATCTGGCCTTCAGTCTGGGGCGGCAGGAGGACTTGCGCACGATCGTGATCGATTTCGATATGCGGCGCAGGGGGTTGGCTGAGATTCTGAAGCAAACCGGCAGCTATAGCATGGCTGACGTCATTCAGGGGGCCGTACCGTTTCACGAACATGCGAAGCGTTATGGCAAGAACGTCATCTTCGGACTTAATTACACGTCCACCCGCAACCCGGCGGAAGTCTTGCAAAGCCGCCGGACAATCGAATTTCTCGAACAACTCGAAGCAGAATACAAACCCGACATCATTCTGTTCGACACCCCCCCTCTGATGATGAGCGATGACAGCCACGGATTTCTTAGGAATGTCGATTGCGCCCTGCTTCTGGCAGCAGCCGAAGAGACCAGCATTGATCATATCGACGTGGCTGAGCGGCAACTGGCAGAACTGACCAGCGTCATGGGTATTGTGTTAAATAAATGTCGGTACATCAGCGGGACTTTTGGCAATGAGTACGGCTCCTACTGACGCTGTACCGGCCGATGCGGTAATTATTCCCCATTATAACGATTTGCCCCGGCTGGAACGGTGCCTTCAGGCTCTCAGAGAGAATGATTTGACGGCGACGGAAATCGTCGTCGTTGACAACAACTCTCCGGTATCGCTGGACGCGATACGCCAGACCTTTCCCGAGGTGCATTTTGTTGTGGAACCCCAAAAGGGCGCGGCCCATGCCCGCAACCGCGGTGTTGCCGAAACCAAAGCGCCCCGACTGTTTTTCATCGATGCTGATTGTGTGCCCGCGCCGGACTGGTTGACCGTCGGGCGCCAGATCGCGGATCAGGCCGATCTGATTGGTGGCCGGGTAGATGTCTTTGACGAAACGCCACCCCCGCGCAGCGGCGCAGAAGCGTTCGAGGCTGTTTTTGCATTCAACTTCCGCAGGTATATCGAGGTTCAGGGGTTTTCCGGCGCAGGGAACCTGTTGACCCGGAGGGATGTGTTCGATGCGATCGGCGGATTCGTCAACGGTGTATCGGAAGATCGGGAATGGACCATGCGCGCGGTCGCGCGCGGTTACAGCCTGAAATACCGGGACGACTTTCGCGTCAGCCATCCGTCCCGTCAGGACTGGGCCGCGCTCAAAACCAAGTGGCAGCGTACGACACAAGAGGCGTATCTGCTGCATGGCACCAACCCCGGCGCGCGGCTGCGATGGGCAATCCGTGGATTGGCTATGCCTGCCAGTGCTATCGTGCATGCACCAAAAGTCATCTCCAGCGACAAATTGGCCTCGAAAGGAGAAACCTGGCGGGCGATTGCCACGTTGTTCCGGCTTAGATGTCAGAGGATGATCTGGATGCTGCGCCAGGCAGCGAGTGGCGACATCTGAGCTTACCAAACGAAAAGGGGCCGTAAAACACAGCCCCTTGTCTTAATCTGTCGGGTTTGCGCGCCCGTTCAGGCAGCTACTTTGCGGCGGCGCGTCAGGGCCAAACCGCCAAGCGCAGTCAAAAGCAGCAGACCACCTGCGGGCAGCGGAACCGCAGCTACGTCAAAGTCAAAGCTGATCGGACCACCATTCGTCGTCGCTTGCGCATTAGCCCAGCTGAACACCAGGTTCTGGCTCAGGGAGTTCGGGCTCACGCTGCTAAACAATGTGCTGAGCGTGGTCTGGATGCCGCCCAGAACCGCTGTGCTTGCCAAAACGTTGCCGGGGTTTGCCGCGTCAACCCAACTCATAGTCAGACCTGTGAACGCACCCAGTACCCGAATGGTGACCGATGCATTTGCGGTCGCTATTAGCGGATCAACCGGAGATGTGAAGTTGACCGAGTACGAACCAGGCCCACCGAGTGTGGAGACAGATCCGATAAAGGCCGTATCCGATTTAATGTCATAGCTGCCGCCTGCCGTCACCGAGGTCAGCGCGCTGGCCGATCCAGCCATCATCACAGCAGCAACAATCCCCGCCGCCATCATTTTCAAACTTCTAAACATGCAAAGTCCCACCTTTGATTTTTATACACACAACCCGCTCGAAATCCCGGCAGGGCACTTACTGAAGTCATTCATAACTAATTTCTATTTGATTGCGAAGGATTTTTCGAAAGAATGTGTCTTTTTCTGGGCATTGAGGCGCTTTGCGCAGCACAATGGTCGAATGTAACTATTTTTGTTTCCGCATTGAGAACCGGAATCGTTTAAATAAGACGAATCTGCGTCTGGGAGAGCGCGGTGGACTTCCAAAAT
>NZ_JBXWSG010000165.1:0-2647 GCF_059613305.1 Ruegeria sp. BHSB056
AATATCCTGAAAACGGGGTTTTCACCTATTGGACATTGCGATGAAAACCGTCTGACACACCGTCGGGCTTGGCGGGGTTATTGAATTGCGGGACGGGGATGAGAAACGACACAGGTAAGAGTACGCTTTATTGCGGCGATCCTTCGATGCGGCTGGTCAATTTGTTCCGCCGTGATCCTGCGGGCGGGTATGCAGCGCTGTTCAGGGACCGTTCCGTTTTCTGGAGTTTCAATACACGTGTAGCGATCCGGGCGGCTTGCGATCTTCTTGATCTGAAGCCTGGAGACGAGGTTCTGGCGCCGGCCTACAATTGCGGATCAGAGATTGATCCGCTGATTGATGCCCACCTTTCTGTCCGGCTGTATCCTGTCACCAAAAACCTGCTTGCCGATCCCGCACGGATTGAATCGCTTATCACAAGACAGACGCGGGCCATCTATGTGACGCATTACTTTGGGGTGATTCAGCCCGCTCTGGCAGAACTGCGCGCATTATGTGATCGGCACGGGCTGCGTCTGATCGAGGATTGCGCGCTGAGCCTTCTGAGTGGCGCTTCTCCGGCTGAGGGGCGTATTGGGGACGTTTCGGTCTTCTGTTTTTACAAGTTCATCCCGGTTTTGGGCGGGGGCGCCCTGGTGATCAACGCGCCGGATCTGGACGCAACGCGCATGTTTGAACGCTCCCCGCCGCGCAGAACGGTTGCCAAGACACTTGTACGTGCGGGGTTAGCGAATGTGCTTGGCCCGGCACGGCTGAAAGGGATGGTAAAAGCCCTGCGGGGTGGGGATCAGGTGGACCCACAAGCCTGTTCCAATGAGGAGGTTCTAGAGGATATTCCCGGCCATTACTATTTCGACCCTGCTTTGCGCGGCACCCGGATGAGCACCTTTGCTGCCCGCCCCCTGCGGGCCTTTTCTGTGTCTCAGGCCATTGAGAAACGTCGGGCGAACTGGCAGTGCTACCGGGATCTTCTGACCGATATGGCAGGTGCGCGCCTGCTCGTGCCCGAGCTGTCGCCCGATACTTGCCCGTTGAACATGCCTGTGATGGTGGCTGGTCGCGACCGGATCGTGCAGGAGCTGCAAAAAAGCGGGGTTGGTGCAACTCCCTGGTGGGCCGGGTTCAACCGCAATCTCGACTGGACGGGGCAGGCTGAAGCGATGACGCTCAAGAACGATACCCTGTCACTGCCGCTACACCAGTACCTCTCTCAAGACCATATCGAGTATATTGTTTCCGAGTTGAAGCGGGCCCTTAGGGTCTGACAGCCATTCAGAATATCTTGGCGACGAACTTGCGTTTGATTTTCGACGCAAGTTCTAACGCCAGGCTTTCGAACCCTTTGGGCCGCCCGGACAGGTGCCATAGCAACAGGTGTGTTGCGATATATGTGAACACGCCGACAAGCACCTTGACCGAGAAGCGGATACGCAGCAGCGGCAGTTCCTCGGCGGAATTATAGGCCCAGCCGATCGCATCGCCACTGCCATAGGCGCTGCTGACGATTAGAACGGCGGTGACCATTGTGATGGCTGCGGCAAAGGTACGCCAGGCCATGAGGATGGGTGTGAGAAGCCCCCCGGTTCCAAAATCCTTGGCCATGACCAGCGCCAGACCGATCGCGAACAGGCTGGCGGCACCAGACCCGAGGATCGCGCCCACAAACCCATGGGTGGATCCCAGCAGCACCAGCATGGTTGTTACGACCAACAGGATACTGTTGCGCAGAAACAGCCGTTTTGTGTCACCCTGCACGTAGCTTGCTGACCGGACATTGGCCTGCAGCGTTTCAATGGCCTTGAGCGGGGCGAGCACCCAGATGACCTGAGAGGCCGCTAGCCACTCATATCCGACCACCACGACGATCAGGTGGTTTGCGACCAGCGCCATTCCGACACTGACGGGAATGATAATGCCCAGCAGGATGGCATTAGCTTGCTCAAAGGCTTCGCGGTCGTTGCCCTGAGCCCTGGAGATGCTGGCAAGCCCGGGATAAATCACGCGCTCAAGTGGTCCGATGACCTGGCTGGTGAACAGTGACACAAGGCGAAAGCCAATTCTGAAAATGCCAGCATCCGCCAGCCCCAATGTCGCTCCGATAACGATTTGCGGCATGTTGGTCGTCAGGAATTGTGTGATTTGTGCGCCCAATGACCATGATGATACGTCGATACAGTCATGCCAACACCTGAGCGTCAGCCGGGGCCGCATCGGTGCGACGGCAAAGGACCAGATAACACGTGCAACTTGGGTCAGAAAATTGGCTGCAACAATGGCCCAGAAGTCGCGCCATAACCAGGTAAGACACACTGCGAACAACGTATATGTAATACGGCTAATAGCTTCTTCACCTGCGACGAATCCAAACCTGAGATCCCTTTCCAGCAGGAGAAACCGTGTGCTTTTAAGCGAGCTGACGATGGCGATCAGGCATAAGGCAGGAATCAATTCGGTCAGGACAGGTAAGCCCAGAAAACCCATGAGAGGTGCGCTGGTCCAGATCAGGGCGGCCGCGGAAATACCTAGCAGCAGCTGCATCGTGAAAACCGTATTGAGATGCGCTTCGGTTACTTCGGGCTGCCGGATCAGTGTCATGGAGACCGCGCGCTGCGCGATTTCAAGTAATGCCACCGCGATAACGAAATAG
>NZ_JBXWSG010000166.1:0-2583 GCF_059613305.1 Ruegeria sp. BHSB056
GTTTGGGGGCAGGTGCTGCAACCGGCTCAGATCGGGGCCCGAGCGAACCACAAAGACATCCTCGGGCGCCATGCCGCCGCGCTCGATGGCAATCCTGCGATAGCTTTCATTGGTGGCAATCGACACCCGTGCCGAGGCGAAGGTCAGCCGCTCGAACGTCTTCATCAGCTTCCAGAAGAAGCCGCGCTTGTCGAACTTGGCCTCGTAAAGCTCGGGGTTGATGTCGTGGTGATCGAACAGATAGCGCACGCCAAACAGCTTGAAGGGCAGTGCCACCAGAAAGATCAGATCGGGCGGGTTGCAGCCATGGATGACGTGAAACCCACGGGTGAACTTGATCTTCAGCGACAGCCAGCTTTCCCAGAACAGCGCCGCGCCATATTCCAGCAAATATCCCAACGCGCCACTGGCATCCAACGGCAGCGGGTGGCGGTAGACCTTGATGCCTTCATCTTCCCAGACACGTTCCTCATGGCCCTTGCCGGTGGGGCAGATGACCGAGACCAGCGCGCCTGCAGCAGCCAGCGTGCGCGCCTCCATCCAGACGCGGCGGTCGAAGGGCACGGGCAGGTTTTCCACCACGATCAGAACCTTCAGCCCTTTCAGCGGCTGGCTCTGGCGCAGCTCGTCGAACGAGATCGGCTGAACAGCGGATACAGGGCTAGTCATATTCATAGGTTCTTATCACCTCTGCATCGCCAAGGTTCAGCTCGTTCACGATCCTGTTCGATCCGACCACCAGATCCCATGGCCCGGCCTCGGCCGTGGCGCGATCAACCAACAGGCGGCCCACATTGGGCAGATGGGTAAAGGCATAACCCAGGTTCTGCCCCCGCAGATCGGCAGGCTTGATGGCCGGATCATAGACCGACAGCTGATACCCCGCCTGCAGCAGCCGCCGGGCAATATCGACATTGGGGCTTTCGCGCAGATCATCAGTTCCGGCCTTGAAGGCCAGCCCCGCCATCAGCACCCGACCGCCTTCGGGCAGCCGCGCCATGATGTCCTGCGCCTGATAGGTTTTATGCGCCTGATTGGTCTGCAACAGGCTGTCAATCAGATGGGTATGGGCCCCCACCTCACCGGCGATATGCTGCAGCGCGCGCACATCCTTGGGCAGGCACGAGCCCCCGAACGCGCCGCCCGGACGGGTGTAATAAGCCGAGATGTTCAGCTTGGTGTCCGAGACGAAAATCTCGTGCATGGTTTTGGCGGATACGCCCATGCTGTGGCAGATACGGCCGATCTCATTGGCGAAGGCCACCTTGGTGGCATGCCAGGTGTTGTCGACGAATTTGGTGATCTCGGCCTCTTCAAAAGCGGTGTAGAACACCGGCGCGTCCAGACCCTCGTGCATTTCGTCCATCACTGCCGAGCGATTGCCATCGACTGTACCAACAACGATCTTGGGCGGGTTGAAGAAGTCATCCACCGCCGACGCCTCGCGCAGGAATTCGGGGTTATAGACAATCTCGACCGCCTGCGCCGTCCGCTCGCCCAGATAGCTTTGGAAAATCGGCTCGATCAGCTGCCGCACGGTGCCCGGCCGGAAGGTTGACCGATACGCCACCGTCAGAGGCCGCGCCCGATCCGGCGATACGGTTTCGGCAATCTGACGCGTCACCTCGGCCACAAAACTCATGTTATGCGAGCCGTCGGTGGAACTGGGCGTGCCCACACAGACAATGGCCAGATCCACATCCCCGAGATCCGGCATCTCGACCACGGCGCGGATCAGATTTTTCCCAAGCGCCTCGGTCAGCAACCCGGCCACTTTCGGTTCCTTGATCGGGGGCTGGCCTGCGTTGATTTCGGACACCTTGTCGGCATTCACATCGATGCCGATCACCTCGTGCCCTTCACGGGTCAGACAGCACGCTGCCGTGAACCCCACATACCCCAAACCAAAAATCGCAATCTTCATACCATTATACCGTTTTGAATTCCGGCTCCCGAGCGCTGACCCCCACCGGACACATATCAGGCATCACATACTTGACGCGCTTGCTCATGAGGAGCCCGATCTGAGACACTGAGCCGGAAATTCTCCTTGAAACAGAAGATAACTTTCTGACACTAGACCTACACGTATCACCGAGTATGAAACAACCTTCTGACATTGAAAGAAAATCATGTGATTTCGACATAAAAAACCGCAGTTTTCCTTGAGTAACAGCGACCCCGCCAAATTGCCAGAACAGCACTTCTCTATCTGGTTGGAATACTTGGGGGAGGAGATAAAAAGGAAACACTAACCCGTTATTCTGTTGTTTGTTTTGAATGTGGAAAGACAAAGCTGTTGAAGCCTTCGCCCAAATCCGAACCGACCGGTGCCGCAGCCCCGCGTAGCACACCCCTAGTCGTTGGGGCCGCAGCACTGTTTGCTTCGGGTGTCTTCAGTCAGGTTCTCGGCCTGCTGACACTTATCGTTACTGCCCGCCTGCTGACTCCGACGGATTTCGGTGTAATCGCCTATTTCGTTATCGCGGTGGCATTACTTGAAATCGCGCAGCGCGCGGTCTCCATGACACTGATCCGGCAGCCCGAAGTAACCGAAGCGCATCTCAATACGGTTTTCACGAT
>NZ_JBXWSG010000167.1:0-2575 GCF_059613305.1 Ruegeria sp. BHSB056
AGGGGCCAGCGGTTCCATGTCTTGCGCCATGGTGCCGGAATAGAGGCCGATCATGTGGCTGCGATAGGGCAGGTTGAATTTCTCAAGCATCAACCAGCCGCGCATTGACCAGCTGGAGAAGAGGCGATCGCCGATATAAAGGTCATAAGTCATGCGCGGACGATGCCTCAGCTTTGCGGACCGGTAAATCAGTGATTTGTGTTAGACCTGTTCACGGAAGGTGATTGATCGATCCGACAGTCCACACCCCGCCGTTGACAGCAATATCCGTAACGGAAAGGTTGTCGATCCGATGCGCAAATGTCTGCTGCCCGTCCAGATCGAGGGCGCGTTGTACTTGCGTCAGGATTACGCCGAAATGCGCGACGATCACCAGATCGCGGCCCGTATGCGCGGACATAAGCGCGTCGATCGCGGAATCGACCCGGTCGCGGACCTCATTCCAGCTTTCACCTTGCGGTGGGCGGACATCACCGGGGTTGTCCCAATAGGCAAAAGCCAGCTCGGGGTCTTCGGCTTCAATATCGGCAAATCCGCGAAGCTCCCACTGACCGAAATGGATTTCCCGCAGGTTCGGGTGATGTGGCAGACGGTGACGCTGGCCCTGAATGGCCGAAGCAGTGTCAATTGCACGCGACAGGTCGGACGAAATCACAAATGCATCGGGTGGCAAATGATCGTGCAGGCGCTTCAGCGCTGCTGTATCGCTTAGATCAGCAGGCAGATCGGACCAGCCAACCATCGTCTTTGCATGCGTGGGCCCGTGGCGAACAAGATGCAGTCGCGTCACGGCAGCTGCCCTTTCAGGACCAACGGCAACCCGGCGGTCACCTGGATCACCAGTTTAGCCTGCGCCGCAAGTGCAATGTTCAGCCGGCCCTGCGCTTCGCGAAAGCGGCGGGCAAGCGTGTTATCGGGAACAATACCGTGTCCGACTTCGTTCGACACGATCACAATCTGCGCGGGGCATGCGCGCAGCGACTTTAGCAGGTCAGTTTGGACCTCGCCCAGATCGGTTTCGGCCAGCAAGTGATTGCTGAGCCACATGGTGGCGCAATCGACCAGACATACCTGATCCGAGGACAGGCTGGACAGCACCGGCCCCAGGTCAAGAGGCTCTTCAATCGTGGTCCACCCGCCGCCCCGCTGTTCCAGATGGCGTTCAACCTTCTGCCGCATTTCGTCATCAAACACTTGTGATGTCGCCAGGTAAACTCTGTTTTTCCCTGTGGAAACAACGAGGTCCTCGGCAAATGCCGACTTGCCCGAAGCAGCTCCGCCCAGAACTAAGGTTAAATCTGACGTCACAGTACTTACCTAAAGATGATCCAATTGGTGCTGTTTTGCGTATCGGTCATAGGTCGGCATGGCAAGCCCGGCCAACGCCTGCAAATCAGGGGGAGAGGTTTATGGCACTGGACAACGCGACAGATTTTTCGATGTCCCGGCAAGCGATGAAGGCCGAGTTGCTGGATGCGGAAACGGAACTGAGGCTGGCCTATGCCTGGCGTGACCAGCGTGATGAACAGGCGCTGCACCGCCTGATCACAGCGTATATGCGGCTGGCAATTTCGATGGCGGCCAAGTTCAAACGCTATGGCGCGCCGATGAATGACCTTATCCAGGAGGCTGGTCTGGGTTTGATGAAAGCCGCAGACAAGTTCGACCCTGATCGCGGGGTGCGGTTTTCGACTTATGCGGTGTGGTGGATCAAGGCGAGCATTCAGGACTATGTGATGCGGAACTGGTCCATGGTGCGAACGGGGTCCACCTCGGCGCAGAAATCGCTGTTTTTCAACATGCGTCGGGTTCAGGCCCGGCTGGAACGCGAGGCCGCGACCGAAGGGCTTGAGCTGGATCGCCACCAACTGCATCAGATGATCGCCACGGAAATCGGGGTTCCTTTGCGCGACGTTGAACTGATGGAAGGTCGGCTGTCAGGGTCGGATTTTTCCCTGAACGCGGTGCAATCCGCCGACGAAGACGGGCGCGAATGGATCGATGCGCTGGAAGATGAACGCGAACAGGCCGCCGAAGCAGTTGAGCACACCCACGATACCGAACAATTGCGCCAGTGGTTGCTGATCGCGATGAACGCGCTGAATGACCGCGAGCGGTTCATTGTGCGCGAACGCAAACTGCGCGAGCCTGCGCGGACACTGGAAAGTCTCGGCGTCGAGCTCGGTCTGTCCAAGGAACGCGTGCGACAGCTTGAGGCCGCAGCGTTCGCAAAAATGCGCAAGAACCTTGAAGCCCAGTCGAACGAGGTGCAACACTTCATCGCATGAAACAGCTTGCGATTCTTGCGTGTGTTCTGGGCCTTACGGTTACAGCGGCGCGACCCGGACTGGCGGAAGATCTTATTTCCGATGATGCGGCTCTCGCGATGCGGGATGCAGATGTAGTAATTCTGGGAGAGGTTCACGACAATCCCCGCCACCACCTCATTCAAGCCGAAGCGATAGTGGAAATCTCACCCTCGGCCGTTGTCTGGGAGATGGTCACCGAAGAAGGCGCGCAACGGCTGGCGCAAAAAGCCGTCTCCAACCCGGAAGAGTTGAGCCGTATTCTGCAA
>NZ_JBXWSG010000168.1:0-2475 GCF_059613305.1 Ruegeria sp. BHSB056
GCTCTGAGGCGACCGGCAAACCCTTCGGGTACGGTCTTTGCAAGGTGAATCCGAGCCTTAGCCCTAAACGCCCGTGCTCCGGCTGCAACGCCCATGCCGTGATTGCCAGCACTTGCGCAAACGAAAGTGTGGGCTGCCGCAAATTTTTGAAAATCGGCATCCCTCATCCGTGAAAGGGACAGCGCTTCACCCGTTTCTCTTAGCCACGCCTCCTCAAGAATGCGCGCAACGGCGTAAGGCGCACCCAGCGCCTTGAAAGCGCCAAGCCCCATACGTTGCGTTTCGTCCTTGGCATAAACGTTCAAGCCGCCAGGACCTTTGATTTCGATCAGCGGTGAAACAGCATAGTTCTCCTGTGCCTGAAAGAACTCCAGAGCACGGGTGAAATCCGGTGCGAAATTGAGGTTTTCGGTACATGTCATGTGTTTTTCATCCGCTGTAATTGTGAGCGGAGATGTTGCATGACTCGCCTGTTCCAATTTATCGTATTTAACTCTACCTTCGATAATCGATTTCACAGAAGACGCTTCTTCCGAGGGGATTTTTCATGAGTGTCGAACTTGACGATGCAGACGCGACAATTCTCAGAACGCTTCAGAAGGATTGCCGAGTTGGTTTGGAACAACTGGCGCAGGAGTGCAGCCTTTCGGTTCCGTCCGTGCAGCGGAGACTTAAAAGGCTACGGGATTCCGGGCTGATCCTTAAAGAGGTCGCAGTCCTCAATCCAACGCGCTTCGACTACAAGATGACATTCGTTGTTCTTGTGGAGCTAGATCGAGAGAGCCTACAGCACCTCGACGTTTTTCGAAAACGCGCCAGAAACGAACCGCAGGTTCAGCAATGCTATTACGTGACCGGTGACGCCGATTTCATACTGGTCTGCGTGGCCCAGGATATGAAGGATTATGAGGACCTGACCCGGCGGTTGTTCTTTGACAACTCCAACGTCCGCAGATTTCGCACTTCTGTCGCAATGGATCGCACTAAGATCGGCCTCGAGCTACCTATCTGACTTTTTGCCTAAAAATCTGTTCTGAGCGCGGTCGGCCGAGTCGAATGTTTTCCAGCAGTTGACAGCCTTTCGTGTATTATCCCGTCTGGAATTGCCGCTTTGGTGAAAGTTTTTCTGTCTGCGGGGCGGAAACTTGATGTAACTCGTGCATGACCACTGTGTAAAACCGTCCCAAATCATACACGGATGGCGAAATGAGCGATTTTGAGACCCGTTTGATCGAACTTCGGCGTGATCTGCACAAAAACGCCGAGCTTGGTTTTCAGGAAACACGGACCAAGAAGGTTGTGGCCGAACGTCTGCGCGCACTCGGGATCGAAGTACATGAAGGCGTCGGCATAGTTGGCGTGCTACGATCCGGGGATGGTAACAAGGCCGTCGGGCTACGCGCTGACATGGATGCCTTGCCGATCACCGAAACATCGGTGCATGACTACGTCTCGAAAACGCCCGGAGTGATGCATGCGTGCGGTCATGACGGTCATACTGCAATGCTTCTTGGGGCGGCAGAGCGGCTGGCACAAGATCCTGCCTTCGACGGCACCGTCGTCTTTCTTTTCCAGCCGAACGAAGAGCATGGTCTTGGCGCGCGCGCGATGATCGACGAAGGTGTGCTGGAGCGGTTTCCGGTCGAAGAAGTGTATGCAATTCACAATCTGCCTGGTGCGCCCACCGGCCAGATTTCGACGCGCACCGGAATCATCTGCAACAGTGAAACGCTTTTTGAAATTGCTGTAAAAGGGCAAGGCGGCCATGCGTCCATGCCTGAGACCGGCGTCGACGCGATAACTGTGGGTTCTGAAATTGTGCTCGCTTTGCAGACAGTGGTGGCGCGAAAGCTTTCGCCTGCGTCCGGCGCAGTCATCTCAGTCACGGAATTCCTGACCGACGGTCAACGAAATGTCCTGCCTGGCAACGCAACGCTTAAGGGTGACTTCCGCGCCAGATCTCCCGAAGATCGCGTGGCCATCGAACGTTTCATGCGCCAGATTGCCGAAGGAGTGGCAGCGGCGCACGGAATCGAAGCGTCCGTGAGCTTCGACACTCAGTTTGTAGAGACCATCAACTCCAAGGGGCCAGTCGAGGCAGTATACCGCGCTGCCGAAGTCGCAGGTTGTGACCTGATTAGCAACCGACCTCCGATGAGCTTTTCGGAAGATTTCGCACAATTCTCGGCCGCCGTACCGGGCTGTTTTCTGCTGTTAGGAAATGGCGAGGTTGGACCAAATGCCCAACCGCTCCATACCTCTGACTATGACTTCAATGATGCTCTGTTGACTATCGGCACAGAATTCTGGGTCAAACTTGTGCAGGACCGCCTGCCACTTCAAAAGGATCACTATTCATGAACGCCCCACGACGCGGCTTCGACAACAAAGAATACGCAACCCGCACAGCAGCGGCACAAGCAAAGATGGCCGAAGCTGGAATGGCAGGCATGCTGCTGACCACTGAACCGGAGG
>NZ_JBXWSG010000169.1:0-2326 GCF_059613305.1 Ruegeria sp. BHSB056
GTCGACAACGCCAAAAGATGCGGCAAAAAGTACGACAATTGCGGCATCAGATCAGACCGCAAGGCTTGGCTTTCAACCCCGACATGAACATGCATTCCGCAGATCAGCATCCGGCGGGCCACACCCCCCAGCGCGTGTTGCAGCGCATCATAGCGTTCCTTTCGAGTGTGATGCTGATCCTTCCAGTTCGCAAAAGGGTGGCACGACACGGCTATTGGCGACAGGTTGTATTCCGCGGCCCGTTCCGAAACACAGGAGCGCAGGCGTTTCAGGTCCTCGCGCGCTGAAGCGATGGTTGTATGTGGGCGGGTGCCGACTTCGATCTGGCATTGCAGGAATTCGGGGCTGACCTGTCCTTCGAAATCATTCTGACAGGCTTCCATCAACGCTTCGGGAGCTTCGGACAATTGGAGGCTGTCGCGGTCTACAAGAAGGTATTCTTCTTCGATCCCGATCGTGAATTCCTGCTGCATGGTGGCCCTCGCGGTAGTTATTTTGATCAGTGAATACGGAAATTTTCTTTTTGCCAAGGGTTTGCCCGGCTTGTCCTTGCAGAGGAACGACCAGCAAAGGTATGGAATAGCGCAGCAAAGACTACGGAGCCAGCGACTTGAAACCCAGAAAATTCCCACAGATCAACGCCGCCCTGGATGAGCTGGGGGTAAGACTGGTCGACAAGATCACCGAACAGGATGAGCGCGCGCGGCTGGAAGCCTTTGAGGCTGCCGGAGGTCTGACGCGCCCCGTCTATGCCTTGTCGCCGGGAATGGACGGGTTTGATATCTCTCAGCTGGTCAGTGAATACACTGCGCACAAGAATGCGCTAGAGGCGCTGAAGGATCCTGAACGCAATCAGACCGGCTATCGTGCTGGAAACGGCTATTACGACAGCCCGGATGCGGATGCCCTGTATCTGATGATCCGACGCTTTCAGCCCCGGCGGGTGATCGAGGTTGGATGTGGTAATTCGACCCGAGTAACCCGGCAGGCGGCCATCGATGGCTGGTTTGACACCACGATTACGGCAATCGATCCGTATCCCCGCGCTGACATTGCCCATGTTGTTGATCGGTTCGAGCAAAAACGGCTGGAAGAGGCCGACCCGGTACTGTTTTCAGAGCTGGAAGCCGGCGACGTCCTGTTTATCGACTCCAGCCATGTTGTGCGGATGAGCAACGACGTCGCGCACTTGTTCTGCCGCATCATTCCGACACTGAAGCCCGGAGTAGTGATCCATGTGCACGATGTTTTTCTGCCCTACGAATACCCCAAGCGGTTCTTCTATGACTGCCCGGGCTGGGGTGAGCAGTACATGTTGCACGCTTTGCTGCAATCTGGCGCGTATTCAATGCTTTGGCCGGGATATTACCTGCAACAGGATCGGCCCGATGCTGTCGCCAATTTGCCCTTTTTGGCTGAAGGGCGCGCGCAAAGCATCTGGGTGCAGCTAAAAGAAAAGTGATCTCAGACTGATCCGGCGTGACGAAAGCCCCGTACCTCTTTCCATAACAAGCTGGAGAGGAGAAGACAGCCATGTTACGTCGTACTTTTATGGGCGCAGCCGCCGCATTTGCATTTGCCATGCCGCTCAAGGCGCAGGCAGCAGATATCGTTGATACCGCTGTAGCGGCCGGATCATTCAACACGTTGGTTGCCGCAGTTCAAGCTGCAGGTTTGGTGGATACCCTGAAAGGAAAAGGTCCATTCACCGTCTTTGCCCCAACAGACGAGGCGTTTGCTGCATTGCCCGAAGGCACGGTGGAAACGTTGTTGTTGCCGGAGAACAAAGATCAGCTCGTGTCGATCCTGACGTACCATGTTGTACCAGCCAAGGTGATGTCTGGCGACATCGCTGGCAAGCGCGCGAAGGTTCTGACTGTTCAGGGTGATCGGCTGAGCGTGAATGCCAAAAACGGCGTCAAAGTGAATGACGCCAAGGTCATACAGGCAGATATTGAAGCAAGCAATGGTGTGATCCACGTGGTCGACACTGTTATCCTGCCGGAATGATGCTCTGTTCCTGAAGAGTCAAAAGCCCCGGCGTATGACCGGGGCTTTTGCTTTTCTGAGCTGGTAGATCAGACCAAACGAACCTGTGTGCCAATCTGGACCAGCGGATACAGTTCCTCGACATGTTGGTTGTACAGGCCGATACAGCCAGACGAGCTCTGCCGGCCGATCTTGCGGGTATCA
The DNA here is from genome assembly GCF_059613305.1 of Ruegeria sp. BHSB056. Taxonomy (NCBI): domain Bacteria; kingdom Pseudomonadati; phylum Pseudomonadota; class Alphaproteobacteria; order Rhodobacterales; family Roseobacteraceae; genus Ruegeria; species Ruegeria sp. BHSB056. The sequence continues at coordinate 2,194 of NZ_JBXWSG010000169.1, forward strand.
TGCGTGCCATGAACCAGGTAAGCGGGCCAATCCAAATACATCGCGCGGGTGCCCAGTGGGTTTCCGGGATCACCGCCATCGATCCGAATGGGCAGGCTGGGGTCACGCTCGCGCATCGAGGCGGTCGGTGTCC
>NZ_JBXWSG010000170.1:0-2190 GCF_059613305.1 Ruegeria sp. BHSB056
GTGTGTTGTACGCCGATTGAGAAACCTGGCCGCCATCCAGTTGACGACGCAGGGACTTCAGTTCCGCGTTTTGCGATGCCAGAACCGAGCGCAGGTTTGCTTCTACCGAATTCAGTTGCTTACTGACGTTGGACAGATTGGCCAAAACAGCCTTGCTGTTGACGATTTCAACATTTTTGGCTGCCGCTTTTTTGCCGACCTGATTGCCGCCTACGCCGCCGATCAGGCCACCTGCTGCTGCACCAGCGGCACAATCGCTGCCACTGCCACCCAGCAACAATCCGATCCCACAACCAACGACTGCACCAGCCAAGGCACCCTGAATGGTATTGTTGACGATGATATCTTTTGAGACCTGATCCAGGCTTCGAACCTGCTTTTCAAGTTGCTTTTCCTGCTGCGTCTTGCCAGCGACTGCCGATGATGACGCTGATTGAATTGTTTCTTCTGTACAGGCTGAAAGTAGAAGAGAAAAAATTGCAAAAATAGAAATTGCTACTGAACGCATCAACAAACTCCGTACTCATATTTTTCTTCGTAGTTGATTATGAAGTCACATACTTTTTATTTTCAATCAACGATTCGCATATGTGCAAGTGAAGAACGCTATAATCGTGTCATGTTACAATAATCGTGTCACGTCCCAGAACACGTGAATTCCTTATTTATCAAGTTCGAGAATTTCAATGAAATTACCCTTTGATATCAGAGACAAACTCTCACTCGCAAATGATATTTTTACATTCCTTGGGCACCTCGGTGCCGGAGTTGGCGCATTTCTTGCGTTTCTCGGTATTACTTCCAATTTGACAAACAATACGTCCAGTATTGTGTTCAATGTTCAGGTTTCTTCACTGTCTCTACCTGTCCGCCTGACATTACTAGTTTTGGTCGCTGCGGCATTGGGATGGGGATTGGGTGCACTTGTCGGAAAGCTAAGTCAGCAAAGAAATGAGTCTCTTGGCTTTGCAGCTTATGTCGTCGCGCTTTTGTGGGGCGGCCTTATGGTGGGGGCCGCTGACTGGCTTTCTATTGCGCCCCACCAACAGGTCTTGCCGGAAATCTTGTTATTCACTGTCGCAGGAACGGGTCTTGCCCTGTGGGTCGCTGGATTCCATTTTCAAAGCGTTGGTGCAGGTGGGAGACGAGCACTGCGGATCAGGTGCGACGCGCTGTTCCTATTCTCGATCGGCGCGGCCCTTTTTATGGTGCTTACTTTGTTGGGGGCACGGACATGAAGCTCGGTGGACCTCTGGATTCAAAAAACGCCGCCCGCCTGCTGAGCGCCGCCGCTGTCCTAGATTTTTTGTTTCTGGGTTTTGTATTGGTCACTTTGGAACCTGTGTTGCGTCAGGAACTACGGTTGGGAAATACCGGACTGGCCTTGCCGGCGGGGCTTTATCTGATCCTTGTCCTTAGCTACTGGTTGATCTGCGAAGGTTTTCTTGGTGGACACAGCCTGGGACGATATGCCTTACGTCTGAATATGCGCGACAAACGCGGCAATCCGGTATCTCATATGCGGCGCTCTACCCGCGCGTTGAAAAAGATCATGTCGTTTGGCTTAACCGGAGCGAATCCGAACGTCGCATCCCGATATGACAGGGCAGCCGATGTGACATGGTACAGCCCGATGGCTCCCCGCGCCTTGGCCTTTTGGCAACTGGTTGTTCTGAACGGCCCGGATCGCGGCAAGTTGGTCGAATTTCGCAATGTTAAAGGCTTGTCTAACTCACATCAGATCAAAATCGGACGTGACAAGAACTGGGCTGATCTTGCGCTTTCTCGCAGCGAAAGAACTTCGGGTCAGCATTGTGTGCTACGCGTAGAAAAAACGGGCGATCTTTTTATTCGCGACGTGGGCTCAACGAACGGAACCTGGACAGGTGGACGGCGTGTCGGTCCTGAAAAATGGGTACCGTTGGCCGCGGATGGTCGGTTCCGTGTAGGAAGTGTCCAGATTGCCACGGTCCGGTGACCAGTTCCAACGTACCGCGGGTTTTAGCATAGTTTGTTAACTACAAATGCACGGCAAGTAGTTCTGCTGGTTAATTCCCTAAATTTGACTTTAGTATCGATTAGCAACTGTATTTCTCAGGGGGTCTGAGCCGACCAGTTTTGCCGAGATTTGAGGAGTGCGTTCGCGATTGTAACAAGCTTTCTAGCGACTGCTGTGTTGATGACTTTGTG
>NZ_JBXWSG010000171.1:0-2152 GCF_059613305.1 Ruegeria sp. BHSB056
CGCCATCGTGATCAACACCTCGGGCTGTGGGACGACGGTCAAGGATTACGGGCATATGTTCCGGAACGACACGCTCTCGGATGATGCCGCACGGGTCTCGGGTATCGCGATGGATATCAGTGAGCTGGTTATGCAACTGAATTTGCCCGAAGGGCGTGATCAGGACCTTACAGTTGCGTATCACGCGGCGTGTTCGCTGCAACATGGGCAGAAGATCAAGACCTATCCCAAAGACCTGCTGAAACGGGCCGGGTTTCAAGTGGTCGAGCCCGCCGACAGCCATTTGTGTTGCGGCAGCGCGGGGACTTACAACCTGATGCAGCCGGAAATCTCGGGTCAGTTGAAGCAGCGCAAAATCAAAACACTTGAGGCGAAGAAGCCCGATATCATCGCCGCAGGCAATATCGGTTGCATGATGCAGATCGGGTCTGGGACCCAAGTGCCAGTCGTTCATACGGTCGAGCTGCTGGATTGGGCGACAGGGGGGCCAAAGCCACCCGCCTTGCAACGGGCAGAGGGCGCTGTTCCCATATTGCGATGAGCCGCCCTGATGCCGACCCGCATCATTTCCTGAGGAAATACCCCTGTACACCGATCGCCCTATTTTCGCCCAACGGGGCACGTAGGACAAAAGCTTCAGAGTGAGTCTCCGGAGACCCGAGTGCGCAACTGGATTAGGGCGATTGTGCTTTGTGCTTTGCCGATGGCGGCTACAGCACAGGACACCAGGCTGGAAAGCCTGGAGACCTCGGATTCCGGGCGCGAATGGATGGCTGTCGGGCGTCTGGATATTGCCGGAAAAGGGTTCTGCACCGGAACGCTTGTATCGCCGACCCTTGTGCTGACAGCGGCGCACTGCCTGTTCGACAAGGTGTCCGGGCAGCGGGTGAACCCGTCCGATATCGAATTTCTGGCCGGGTGGCGGCTGGGCCGCGCTTTGGCTTATAGAACGGCAAGGCAGGCTGTAATTCACCCGGATTATCAATTCAGTGCTGAGTCGTCGACGGACCGTGTCGGCGCGGATGTCGCCCTGATCGAGCTTTGGCAGCCGATCCGCAACACATCGGTCATTCCGTTTGAATCAGGAGATCAGCCGCGCCGGGGCGCGGAAGTGGGCGTGGTGTCATATGCACATGACCGGTCAGAAGCGCCTTCGTTGCAACAGGTTTGTTCGGTCATGAACCGGCAGGCAGGCGTTATGATCATGTCTTGCGACGTCGACTTCGGGTCTTCAGGAGCACCGGTTTTTTCTTTTACAGGCGCGCGCCCTCAGATCGTGTCGGTTGTGGCGGCAAAGGCCAGCATGGATGGCCAGAGCGTTGCGATCGGAACTGCGGTTGAACATTCGCTGCAATTGCTGCGAGACGAGCTGTCTGCCGGGCACGGATTTGGATTGTCGACCTCCGGTTCAGGGACGGGCAAGAACGTCGGTGCAAGGTTTATCCGGCCATGACCAAGGTCTTTCTAAGTCTGCTTTTGGGCCTGAGTGTTCTGGCGACCGCATCCCATGCGCAAGCCAACAAACGCAAGCTGACAGACCGGGACGACCTTTACGGTTGGGAAGCAATCGGGCGGCTGGATGTGCGCGAAGCGTCCTATTGCACAGGTACGCTGATTGCGCAGGACATGGTGCTGACCGCTGCCCATTGTGCTGTGGACCGTCGTACCGGGGAAACATACGCGCCCGAAGACATCACGTTTCGTGCGGGTCTGAGCAAAGGCAGCGCGTTGGCCGAGCGTCAGGTCACGCAGATTGCGGTTTTGCCCGGCTACGCGTCAAATAACCCGCTTTCGCACGAAGGCGTTCGGATGGATGTCGCCCTGATGCGGTTGAATGAGCCCATCCCGTATTCGATTGCCGATCCTTTCGTGTTGTACAGCGGGCGAGTTTCAGGAAACGAGATCAGCATAGCCTCATATGGACGCGGACGATCCGAGGCGATCACGCGGGAAAGGTCATGCCGCGTTTTGGATCGCAGGCAAGGCCTGATCACTTTTGATTGCGATGTCACCTTCGGGTCTTCCGGATCCGCCATTCTGGCAAAAAACGGTTCGCGCTGGCAGGTTTTGTCCGTGGTTTCAGCGGTAGGCACGAACGGTCGCAGAAAGGTGGGTTTCGGCATGGAGCTTGACGAGGTCGTGGCCGAGCTCA
>NZ_JBXWSG010000172.1:0-2181 GCF_059613305.1 Ruegeria sp. BHSB056
GGCTTGCACATATTTCCTCGTAACATACCAAACAGGTGATCGCGTTACGGGAGCAGGGATCGAACTTAATGTCCCGGGGCAGATTTGGCGTCATGCCGTAGCCACCATAACCGCACTTTTGATCCCTATTTCTGCGTGGCTGTATTTTTTGACTAAAGGATGCCCCATACCTCGTGGACAGCTTATTTTCTTGTCGATTGCAGCAATTACTTCAAGTTCCATGGCGGTACTTCTGCATATCCCGAATTTTCGCAACGAGTACAAATTTGTGATGGTTGCAGCAATATGCGGCCTACCTTTTGTAGCTTTGTTCCTCGAGCGTCTTTGCCAACAGTCTAGAGTACCATGGACCGGAGCAATACTTCTTCTTGTAATCATCGTCGGCGGGGGCATGTCCGTCTACCCAAGGATGAAAACTGATCAAGCACCTTTTGAGATTAGTTTCTCAAACTTAGATCAAAAACTGTCGGACCCCGCAGGACTGGGCGATGCCCTGAATGTCATACGAGAAGAAACAGAACGCGGTACGCCGACTTTAGTTGGGCAAACAGAGCTGCATGTCACGCCCTTCACACGACGTCCAGTGTATGTCCTTTACAATGAAGATGCTCAGCTAACCGGACTGGGCATGAGGAACGGATACCTTCTGTATGATGTCAAAGGCTTTGATCCTGCCTTACTAGAATCCAGACAAAACCGCCTAAACACCTTTCTTAACACTGGGTCAGTTGAGGCAAGGGAGCAAGCCTACCGCTCAATTCGCAATGAGCTAGGTAAACCTTTGGTGGTTTTGTCGGACAGAACAAGGCAGTTCTCGTTATCGTCGTGGATGACAAATCGTGGCGCAGAACTTCTACACGAAGGCGTTCGTTATTCGGTCTGGTATCTCAAATAACAAACCCCGGTTCACATACTTCCTCCCGATTGCATCTGGATACCCTTACCCAGTGTTTCGCGCGCGAAACATCAGGTACTGCGTGCGTGTAGCCAGGTTTTCAGTTCCATAAGAAATTCTTCAGACATCCCTTGGCCGGACAGGGTGACTTGTGAACCGTTTCGACTCTGTTTCAAGTGAATGTCACCGAATGTCTCTTTCGAGGCCGTCTCGGGAGCGGGCGATTTTGCATCCCTTGATGACAGGCTGTTTGCCGCGCGGGTCAGAGCCGATATCTCAGTTTCCGATGTCTCGGGCGCGGCCCCTTGCAAGGCTTTGGCGATCAAAGCAGCCGCTTTCGACTCCTCCTTCAAAACCTTCGCAATCGACAATCCCAACCGCTCGGGAATGGCCGACGCGAACCGCAGGTGATCGTCCAGCGCGTGATAGATCGCGATGAAGGACCCGATCTTGGATCGTTTGGCTCGGCTGGCTGAGGCAAACAGCCCGCGCAGGGCGGCGGCTTCGTCCGGGTAAACCCCCTGCTCTGCCGCGCGTGCCACGATCCGGGCGCGCTCATAATAGCTCAGCCCGACGCGGATCTCATTTTCCTCGACCATGGCCACGTAAGCGTCAGATGCACTCTGTGGTTGCCTGAGAAAGGCACGCACGGTTTCAAAGCGGGCCTCGCCCATGTCCTGCGCCAAGGCCCGCAGCGCTGTCATCCGACGCCAGCCAGAGATCAGCCCATAACGCCCTTCCGGCAGCTCCACGACCTCAATCGGGGTTTGCTGACCGCGCGCTTTCAGGCTTTCCTTCAACGCCTCCATATCCGCGTCATCAGCCGCCAGCCGGTCGCGCACCAGATAGGTTTCCTCGATTGAATCCAGCGGCAGGTCCTGCACCAGCCGCCCCTCGGCGCGGGCCGCGCGCAATTCTCCGGACAGCTCCTCCAGTGCCGCCTGAGCCGCCGTGGCTCCGGCCACCTGTGCAACCGGAGGTGCAGCGCGGGGCGTACCCGCAGGGAACATGGGGTTCAACCCGGGGGCAGGGCGGGTGTCTTCCAGATAATCCGGCCGGGCAGGGGTCAGTCGTTTGCGTTTTGCCATCACATTCTCCTTTTCCAGCGCGGATCAGACCCTGTTTCGGGCGCCACTGATGTGTTTCGCGCGCGAAACATGATCACCTTAGCGCCAGTTCCGGCGTCCCCGCCGCTTCGGCCTGCTGGGCCAGTTCCTCGCCCCGCCAGACGCCAATCAGCAGCTTCTTGAACGAGGCATAGGTGGCATCGAAGGTTTCCCGCCCGC
>NZ_JBXWSG010000173.1:0-2145 GCF_059613305.1 Ruegeria sp. BHSB056
ACGTCAGGTTTCCGCATCTGATGCAAATCAATGCAAAACACATTCGAATCGAGACATGTTTGGCCGGAACTCATCATAAGGAACACCCGACCATGTTTCGCCTTGCCGCCATGCTGTATTCACTGATCGCCACTGCCATTTCTGGTTCTGCCGTAATCGCTGTGCTGTCTGCGGGATTGGTTTCCGTCAGCGCAATTGTCGGTGCCGCAGTTGCTGGGGCGGTGATCGCTGCTCCGGTGTCTTGGATGGTAGCCCGGCGGCTGTACCGGGGCGCCTGATCAGGCGTTCAGGAACGTCCTGACCGCCGCCTCGAATTCACGTGGCTTTTCGGCGTGCAGCCAATGCCCGGCTCCGGGTATTTTGGCAAAACGCGCGCCGGAAAACAGCGAGCGGATTGCAGGGCGGTGCTCCGGCAGGACATAATCCGACGCCCCGCCCGACAGGAACAGGGCGGGGCCGTCCCATGTGGCGTCCAATTTGGGGAAGCCCATGATCTTTGGCATCTCGGCTGCAAGAACATCCAGATTAAGCAGCCATCGTTTTCCCTTGATATCCAGCGATTGGGTGAAAAAGCTTTGCAACGCTTTTTCAACGCCTTGATCGGCCAGTTGCATTTCCGCATCCGACCGGCGGGTGATGCGCGAAAAATCAACAGCCCGCATGGCCTCGATGAACTGGATTTGGCTGTGCGCGTATTGAACCGGCGCGATGTCGGCGACCACCAGCTTGTTCACCAACCCATTGTGCCGCAGGGCCAAGGTCATGGCAGCCTTTCCGCCCATGGAATGCCCAAGAACATCCGCCACGCCGCCGATCTGTTCTATGACTTCGGCGATATCCTGTGCCAGATGGGGATAATCGTGGCTCGGGTCCCACATGCTGTAAGCATGGTTGCGCATGTCCACCGCCACAACCTGCCGTTCGTCTGAAAGCCTTTTGGCAATGACGCCCCAATTCCGAGCAGATCCGTAAAGGCCGTGTGCTATTACCAGCGGTGGGCGGGCGGTCGGTTCGCCATGTACAATCGTGTTCAGCATAGCTTGCGTGATACAAGCGCCTACAGCGGATCACCAGCCCCATTGTAGGTCTTTGTGGTGCAGGCTAGATTGCGGCGGCAGGAGAGAGCCCATGCCTCAGGACCCAGACATTCAGACCCGGATCGCCGAGACGGTGGCCTTGCTGCGTGCCAAGCTTGGCGTGCGCGACAAGACGCTAGAGGCATCCATTCGCAAGGCAAAACGACGCCTGCCGCGCCGGGTGTACCGGCAGGCCATGGTGCTTGCCCGGTCCGAGGCGATGGCGTCGCACCCGAAGATGCGGTTGATTCTGGATACTCCCAAGCTCGTCAGGGCGTCGGACGTAGTGCAGGATCATCTGGGACGCATCAATCTTGCGGATCGCAGGTGGGGCTGGTTCCTTGGTTTGCTGGGGGGGCTGGCTTTCAATCTATTGGCTCTGACAGCGCTGTTGCTTGTCTTTCTGTGGTGGCGCGATTTGATCTGACTTTCAGACGGCTGCCAAGCTGACGCTTAGCCTGATCTCCTTTTGTCGAGGCGGTCGCTCAAACAACAAAAAACGGCGCCTCAAGAGCGCCGTTTTCTTTTCTTTTTAAATGCTTACAGGTTTGGGTATATGGGGAAACGGTTGCAGAGGTCAGCGACCTGGGCGCGGACGCGGGCTTCGACTTCGGCGTTGCCGTCTTCGCCGTTGGCAGCCAGGCCGTCGACCACTTCGATGATCCAGTCGGCGATCTGGCGGAACTCGGCCTCGCCAAAGCCGCGGGTGGTGCCGGCGGGGCTGCCCAGGCGGATGCCCGACGTGATGGTCGGCTTTTCCGGGTCAAACGGCACGCCGTTCTTGTTGCAGGTGATATGCGCCCGGCCCAGGGCCTTTTCGGTCGCGTTGCCCTTGACGCCCTTGGGGCGCAGGTCGACCAGCACCACATGGGTGTCGGTGCCGTGGGTCACCGTGTCGAGCCCGCCCTTGATCAGCTGATCGCTGAGCGCCTGCGCATTGATCACGACCTGCTGGATGTAGCTTTTGAACTCGGGGCGCAGCGCCTCGCCAAAGGCCACCGCCTTGGCCGCGATCACATGCATCAGCGGGCCGCCCTGAATGCCGGGGAAGATCGCCGAATTCACTTTC
>NZ_JBXWSG010000174.1:0-2132 GCF_059613305.1 Ruegeria sp. BHSB056
CGTATTCTGGTGGAAGGCAGTACAGCCCTGTCGGCGGTGCTGTCTTTGGTCGAGGGATTGATGCCGTGATCCCTGTACCGCCGAACACGCGGGTGTGGCTGGCCGCCGGGGTCACGGACATGCGGCGCGGGTTCAACACGCTGGCCGCGCAGGCTGAGAAGGTATTGGAAGAAGACCCCTATTCCGGCCATCTGTTTGTGTTCCGGGGGCGCCGGGGTGATCTTCTCAAGATCATCTGGTGGGATAGCCAGGGCGCTTGCTTGTTCAGCAAACGGCTGGAACGCGGGCGGTTCGTGTGGCCTGCGGCCAAGGACGGCAAGGTCAGCGTGTCGGCGGCGCAGTTGTCGATGCTTCTCGAAGGGATTGACTGGCGGATGCCACGGAAGACATGGCGGCCCTTGAGCACCGGATAGGTCAATTTACTGGCGCGAACTGGCGTTTCTCGATTCACCATTTTGCTGCAATCGGTTATATCCAGCCTCATGTTGGACGCCCTCAAACATTTGCCGGAAGACCCTGCTGAACTGCGGGCCGTCAGCGAGCGTTTGATAGCTGAGGTGCAATCCCAAGCCTACCAGATCGAGAAGCTGAAGGCCGAACTTCATGGCCATCGCAAGGCGCGGTTTGGTTCCAAATCCGAGAGCCTGGATCAACTGGCATTCGATCTGGCGGAAGACGCCGAGATCGAAGTTGCGGCCGAGGCGCAGAAGAACGAACCCGCTGAGATCGACTGCAAACCGTCAAAACGCCAGCACAGCCGCAAACCGTTGCCCGATCATCTGGAACGACAGGATGACGTGCTGTCTGTCGGTGAGGAATGCGGTGATTGCGGCGGTTCCCTGCGCCAGATCGGCGAGGATGTCACTGAGGAGCTGGAGTACATTCCAGGCCGCTTTGTCGTGCGCCGGATTATCCGCCCACGCATGGCCTGCAGCTGCTGCGAGGCTTTTGCGCAGGCTCCATTGCCATCGAGGCCCATCGAACGAGGTCGACCCGGCCCGGGGCTTCTGGCCCACGTACTGGTTGGCAAATATTGCGATCACCTGCCGCTGGATCGGCAATCCAAAATCTTCGCCCGTGAGAAGGTTGATCTGCACCGCTCTACGCTGACTGACTGGGTTGGCCGCAGCACGGCCTTGCTGGAGCCATTGGCTGATCATATCGGCAAGCTGGTCAGGGCGGGTCCGGCGCTGTTTGCCGACGACACGCCGGTCAAACTGCAAAGCAAGCTCAAGCCAAAGAAGACCCAGACTGCGCGGTTCTGGAGTTATGTGCGCAATGAGGACCCGTGGTTGGGCGACGCGCCGCCTTGCGCATGGTATCAGTTCAGCATGGATCGCAAGGGTGAACATCCGGTCAATCACCTTTCCGGCTATACCGGCACGGTGCATGCCGACGGCTTTGCAGGCTTCAATGACCTGTTCGGTGGCGGCAAAGCCACCGAGATGGCCTGCATGGTGCATGTCCGCCGTAAGTTCGTGGACGAGTTCGAGCGCACCGGAGCGGATATCGCAAAACACGCCATCACACAGATCGCGGAGCTTTACGCGGTTGAGAAGGAAGCCCGCGGCAAGTCCCCAGAGGAACGCGCTGCCTTGCGCCAAGAGAAGGCAAAACCAATCCTCGATGAACTGGAGGGTTGGCTACAAGCCCAGCTCCCCAAAATCTCCGGCAAAACCAAACTCGCCGAAGCGATCCGATACGCCCTGAACCGCATGCCCAAGGCGCGACCCTATCTCCGCGACGGGCGGCTGGAACTGGACAATAACATTTGTGAACGCAGCATTCGCCCTATCGCGCTTGGCCGCAAGAACTACCTCTTCATGGGTTCTGTCGGTGGCGGCAAGGCTGCTGCCATCGCCTACACGCTCATCGAAACAGCCAAGATGAACGACGTTGATCCCGAAGCTTGGCTCACATGGGTGCTTGAACGCCTCCCGGATCACAAAATCAACCGTATCGACGAGCTGCTCCCTTGGTGTTACGCTGAAACAGCGGCGTAACGACGACCATCGAGAAGTCTTGTTGTGTATCGCGTCAGATGTCATCTTTGGTCTGGCGAGTGCCAGCAACATTAGGAGACTTCGAGATATTTGGCTGGTTTAAAGAAATCCTGGTAGAAGGCGGCGAGG
>NZ_JBXWSG010000175.1:0-2051 GCF_059613305.1 Ruegeria sp. BHSB056
GATCGGGGCCGATCCCGGCATAGTTCAGCAGCGTATTGCCCTTGGCAGCGGCACCGTAGGCGGCAACCGTGTCGCCCCGCGCCTTTGTTTCACGCAGGAAGGCAAGCAACCCATCGCGCAGCGCTTCGACCTGAGTGGTGAAATTCATGTAACCTTCAGGCCGGTCGAACTGCGCCGCCATCTCGTCCGCGCGGACCTTGGCCAGGCCCGGCCCTTCGGGGTGGCTGGCCCCTTCAAGGCAGGCGAACACCCGCAGCGATCCGCCGTGGGTTGGCAGCTCTTCGACGTCGAAGACGCGCAAACCCGCCCTGGCAAAGATTGTCTCGACCGCCAGCAGCGACAGATAGGAATAATGTTCGTGATAGATCGTGTCGAACTGCACGCTTTTGATCAGGTTCAGAAGGTGCGGAAATTCAACTGTATAGACCGCGTCCCCCGTCAGCAGGGTGGCGATGCCGGCAACGAAATCGTTGATGTCAGGCACATGCGCCAGCACATTGGCCGAGGCAATCAGGGCCGGGGGTTTCTCGACCGCAGCAACCTTTCGGGCCAGCGCCTCGCCGAAGTAATCGACCAGCGTGCGCACACCCCTTTCCTGCGCCGCCGTCGCCACATTGCCTGAAGGTTCGATCCCCAGAACCGGGATGCCTTTTTCAACGAAATACTGCAGCAGATATCCGTCATTCGAGGCGATCTCGATCACCAGATCATCCGGTCCGAGATCGAACCGGTCGACCATTTTTTCCACGTAATCCCGGCAATGGGCCAGCCAGCTGTCCGAGAAGCTGGAGAAATAGGCGTAATCGGTCGAAAAAATCTCTTCCGCCGGTACGACATCATCCACCTGAACCAACCAGCATTCGGTGCAGACGCGGGCGTGCAACGGATAGACCGGGTCCGGTTTGTCCGCTTTCGCGGGGTCGACATAGGAATTGGCCAGAGGGGACAGTCCGAGATCGACAAGCGTCATCTCAAGATCCGCGCCGCAATGGCGGCAGGTGGGATGGGTCGTGCCGGTCATACCTGTCTCATGCTCAGTGTTTCGAATTCGGCAATCTGGGCGTGGCACAGCTCGGTTGCCGGAGTGCCGCGGGCCCAGCCCGCATACCAGTCTGCCGTCAGCCTGACGGTGTCGTCAAAACTCAGGACCGGGCGCCAGCCAAGAAGTGCACGCGCCTGCGATACATCCAGCCGAAGCATCTTGGCCTCATGCGGCGCATCCGCCGGGGTGTCGATATCGATCCGGCCCTGCCCAAGCGCCTTGATGACCGCCTGGGCCACATCCAGAACCGGGCGTTCATCGTCACGTTCGGGGCCAAAATTCCATCCCGCTGCGAAGGCACCGTCCTGTTCGAGCTTCTGGGCCAGCATCATGTACCCCCTGAGAGGTTCCAGAACATGTTGCCAGGGGCGGATTGCGCCGGGATAGCGTAATACGACGCGTCCTTCATCGCTCAGACAGCCGCGCACGATATCGGGAACCAAACGGTCTTCGGCCCAGTCGCCACCGCCAATGACATTGCCCGCGCGTGCGCTGGCAATCCGGGCCGGATGTGGATCGGCGGCATCCGGTGAATAATAGCTGCGCCGCATTGCTGCGACCGCTATTTCGGTCGCACCCTTCGATGCGGAATACGGATCATGCCCGCCCATCGGGTCGGTTTCGCGATAGCCCCAGACCTGTTCGACATTCTCGTAGGCCTTGTCCGAGGTTGTCACCACCACCGCGCGCAGGCTCGGGGCTGCACGCAGTGCGTCCAAAAGCTGAACTGTGCCCAGAACATTGGTGGCGAAGGTCTCAACCGGAGTGCGATAAGAGCGCCGGACCAGGGATTGCGCCGCCAGATGAAAGACGAATTCAGGGTCGGTTTCCGCGATGATCCGGTCCAGGGCCGCACGATCATTCAGGTCGCCAGTGACCGACCTTATTTTGCGCTGATCCAGCAATGCCCAGAGATTGGGTTTCGTTTCGGGGGCAAGGGCGTATCCGGCGACTTCTGCACCAGCCTCGGCCAGCCAGGCAGCCAGCCAGGCGCCTTTGAAGCCGGTAT
>NZ_JBXWSG010000176.1:0-2035 GCF_059613305.1 Ruegeria sp. BHSB056
GGATTGTCCCGCAAATGTTTGTCGTGGAAATAAAAGTTGATCGTGTCCAGGCGAAAACCATCCACGCCCATGTCCAGCCAGAACCGAGCCACATCCAGCAGTGCGTTTTGCACTTCGTTACAGTGAAAGTTCAGGTCTGGCTGCGAACTCAGAAAGTTATGCAGAAAATATTGCAGGCGACGAGGCTCCCACTGCCACGCTGAACCGCCAAAGATAGACAACCAGTTATTGGGCGGTGTGCCGTCCGGTTTAGGGTCGGCCCAAACATACCAGTCGGATTTCGGGTTGTCCCAATCGGCGCGGCTCTCACCGAACCAAGGGTGCTGATCAGATGTGTGTGACAGCACCAAATCGATCATCACTTTCAGACCCTTGTCATGGGCCTGATCGAGTAACTCGCGGAAATCTTCCAACGAGCCGAACATAGGATCCACATCGCGATAATCGCTGACGTCGTAGCCGAAATCCTTCATCGGAGATTTGAAGAAGGGCGAGATCCAGATCGCATCGACCCCCAGATCCGCAATGTAATCCAGACGTTGGGTGATCCCTTTCAAGTCACCGATCCCATCACCATTGCTGTCCTGAAAGCTGCGCGGATAGATCTGATAGATCACGCCACCGCGCCACCACTCTGACTTTGCTTTGGTTGATTTGGAAAGTTCTACAGTGTTCTGCACGTTCATCAGACGCCTCTATTTGACGGATCCGGCCAGCAGGCCACGGACCAGGTATTTTTGCATTGCGAAGAAAACAATCAGTGGAACAATGATCGAAACAAACGCAGCGGTGGCGAGGATTTCCCAGTTGCCCCCTCTTGTACCCAGCAGTTCGACAATTCGATTGGTCATGACGGTGGTTTGACCTGATGCATCAATCAGGAAGACTTTGGCCACCAGAAGGTCGTTCCAGGTCCACAGGAACTGCAGGATCGCGAAAGACGCCAGCGCCGGGAAGCTGAGTGGAAGGATCAGTTTCGTAAATATCTGGAACTCAGACGCCCCGTCGACCCGCGCGTTCTCGATCAAATCACGTGGCAGACCGGCCATGTAGCTGCGAAGAAGGTAAATCGCCAGCGGCATTCCAAAGCCAGTGTGGGCCATCCAGACACCCAGATACCCTTTGCCGATCCCAATATTAAGATGGAATTTCAGCAAAGGGATCAGTGCGAGCTGAAGCGGAACAACCAAAAGCCCGACAATAGCTGCGATCAGCAACGCGCGGCCCGGGAACTCCATCCAGGCCAACGCATAAGCGGCGAACGCCGCAACCAGGATAGGGATGATCGTGGCAGGAATGGTCACTGTGAGAGTATTAAAGAACGCCCGACCCATACTGTCGGTGCTGTTCTCGGCCAAGAGAACCTTGTGGTAATTGTCCAACGTGAACTCGGGTGGAAGTTCTGCACTTACGAAAACACGCGGGCCGCGGCTGCCAGTAAACTCCTCTTCATTTTCCGCTTTGTAGTTCCCGTTTGCATCGACCGTGATAGTCCCGCCACGACGCAATTCCGCTGTCTGACCGGGTTCATACGCATCCACCGCGCGGGAGCTGACACCCCACTTTGAGATCGTAGCTTTCTGCCCTTCGTCGAACAGGTTCCCTTCAATCACATACGTCCCGTTTTTCAGAATTTGCGTATTGGGCACGGCCGTGCGTAGCGTCAGGTTTTGTTCGGACGGGAACAGGGATTTCCACCAGCCACTGGTCGCGATCTGGTCAGCCGTGCGAAAGGATGAGATCAACAATCCCAGTGTCGGTATTACCCAAAGCACCACGAGAAAGAGGACCGAGGCCTGGACGATCCATCTAAGGGCGGGTTTGGTTCCTGCAATATCGCTCATCCCCTACTCCATTTCCCGGCGTGCGTTGCGGATGTTCCAGACCAAGATCGGCGTCACCAGCAACATGATCACCATGGCCGATGCCGAACCCACGCCCCAATCATTGGCGCGGAACATCTTGTCGTACATGTAGTTGGCCAGAACCTGTGTCTCCCATTGGCCATTGGTCATCGCGAAAACGATGTCGAAGA
>NZ_JBXWSG010000177.1:0-2020 GCF_059613305.1 Ruegeria sp. BHSB056
GCGAAATCCGGACGCAAGCCCCGCGCCTGCGGATTGACGTGATTGCCTCAAACGATATTCAGGATCTTATGCGGCGCGAGGCAGATATCGCGATCCGCCATGTCCGTCCTGATCAACCCGACCTAATCGCGAAGCTGGTACAGGAGGCGTCGGGGCATTTCTATGCAACCACAGAGTATCTCAACCGTGCGGGACGCCCGAAGTCAAAGCAGGACCTTTCACGACATGAGTTCATCAGCTTCGGCGACGACAATCAGATGATCGCCTATCTGAAACCGCTTGGCATTCACCTGACCAACGAGAATTTCCGGCTTGGGTCTCAGAACGGAATAGTGGCTTGGGAATACGCCAAGCAAGGCTTTGGCATCGCGCCCATGTCGGAGACCGTCGGTGATGCGACACCAGGTATGGAGCGTGTGTGCCCCGGGATGGAGGCCATCACATTTCCGATCTGGTTGACAACGCATCGCGAGTTGCACACCAGCCGCCGCATCCGACTGGTCTATGACTTACTGACCAAGTTCCTGTCCAAATAAAAACGCGCCCGAAGGCGCGCTTTCTATTTGAGCCTGTAATCTCTAACCGCGAAGCACCCCGCCCGTCGCCTTGGCAACCTTGGCAATGATCTTCTCGGCCACAGCTTCGATGTCTTTTTCCTTCAGAGTCGCCTCGGTCGGTTGCAGGCGCACTGTAATGGCAAGGGACTTTTTACCTTCACCAAGGCTGCCGCCGATGAATTCGTCAAAGACACGCACGCTCTCGACCAGTGCTTTGTCGGCACCTGCGGCTGCGTTTACCAACGTCAGCGCTTCGACATCGGCATCGACGACAAAGGCAAAATCACGCTCGACCGCCTGCAAGTCGCGCAGTTCCAGCGCAGCGCGGGTGGCACCAGATTTGCGGGGCAAAGGCACTTCGTCCGGCCAGATGGTGAATGCCATTGCCGGACCTTTTATGTCCATGGCCTGCAAAATGCGCGGGTGCAACTCTCCGAAGACACCCAGTACTTTTTTCGGACCCAGACAGATTCTGCCATGACGACCCGGATGCCACCATGGATCGCCGTCGCGCAGAATCTGAACCTTTTCGGGTGCGCCAATGGCGGCCAGAACGGCCTCTACATCTGCCTTGGCGTCGAACACGTCCACTGGGCGCGCAGCACCGTGCACATCCTTGGGGCCAGAGCGTCCTACCAGCAGACCGGTGATCTGGGTATTCTGATCACCCGGCTCGCCATTGTGAAAGACCGGACCGACCTCGAACAGGGCGACATCCGCGAAACCACGCGCCTGATTGCGGGCCGCAGCCTGCAACAGGCCGGGCAACAGATCGGGGCGCATATGGCTCATCTCGGACGAGATCGGGTTTTCCAGCATGGTCGTAGTTTCACCACCACCGAACAAAGCCGCCGAAGCCTGATCAATGAACGTATAACTGACGCATTCGTTATAACCCAACGCCGCGCAGGTACGGCGCGCCATGGACTGACGGCGTTGCGTCGGGGTCATTACCGGTTTCGGTATCCCCTCGGTCACGCGCGGCAGCGGCCTGCCTTGCAGCTTTGTCAAGGAAGCAATCCGCGCGACCTCTTCCACCAGATCGGCCTCGCCCAGGATATCCGGGCGCCAGCTGGGGACATGGGCCATCTCGCCTTCCAGACGAAAGCCCAGACGGGTCAGGGTCTGTCGCTGTTCGCTTTCGGGAATATCCATCCCAACCAGAGACTGCACCCTTTCCGCATTCAGCTTGTATGCGCGCGCATGGTTCGGCGCTTTGCCAGCCTCAACCACGTTGGAGGCTTCTCCGCCGCAGATGTCCAGAATCATCTGGGTCGCGTGTTCCAGCCCCTCGCGGGTGTACTCCGGGTCGACACCGCGCTCGAACCGATAGCGCGCGTCGGAATTGATCTTGAGCGCACGGCCTGTGAGCGCAATTTGCACATGATCCCAGAACGCGCTTTCGAGGAAAACGTTTACCGTTTCCTCGGTACATCCGGTTTCCTCACCGCCCATGATGCCCG
>NZ_JBXWSG010000178.1:0-1924 GCF_059613305.1 Ruegeria sp. BHSB056
GGTTGCTTGCCTTCCTGCGTGAAACAAAGGCGCGGGGCGACACGGTTGCCGCCTACGGTGCCGCTGCCAAGGGCAATACGCTGCTGAACTATGCCGGGATCGGCCCCGATCTGATCTCTTACTGCGTCGACCGCAACCCGGCCAAACAGAACACGCTGCTGCCCGGCAGCCATATCCCCGTGCATGGAGTCGAAGCCCTGCGCGAGGCGCCGCCGGATTACGTGCTGATCCTGCCCTGGAACATCCGGGATGAGGTCATCGGGCAACTGTCCGACCTGAAGGTACGGTTCGTGACCGCCGTGCCGGAAGTCAGGATCAGCTGATGGCACGGGTTCTGCTGACTGGCGCAACCGGATTGATCGGACGCGCGACGGTTCCGGCTCTGACACAGGCGGGCCATGAGGTGGTGACGCTGGGCCGCAACCCGGCAAACGACATCCCCTGTGATCTGCTGGACCCCAGCGCCACCACAGCAGCTCTTGAAACAGCTCGCGCCAGCCATCTGGTTCATCTGGCCTGGCATGACGGCCCGCGCGACCGCTGGGCTTCCCCGGCCAATCTGGACTGGATGGCCGCCACGCTGCACTTGGTGCGGGAGTTTGCGCGCATCAGCGGGCGGCGTGTGGTCTGCGCCGGAAGCTGTGCCGAATATGACTGGTCGGTGCCGGAGCTGACCGAAGCAACGCCTTTGCGGCCCCGGACCCTGTATGGGGCCGCAAAGGCTGCGACCGGTCTGGCGCTGTGCGCAGGCCAGGATGCGCTTGGCTTGTCTCTGGCCTGGGCCCGCATCTTCTTTGTCTACGGACCGGATGAACCACCGGGCCGGTTGTTTGGCGATCTGATTTCAAATCTGAAGATAGGCGAGCCAGTAGATTGCACCGATGGACGACAGGAACGGGATTTCCTGCATGTCGATGATCTGGCGCGCGCGCTGGCGCTTTTGCTGGAAACCAATGTCACCGGTGCGATCAATATAGCAAGCGGCACCGCCGTCCCGGTCCGGCAGTTGATTGAAGAGGTGGCAAACCAGATGCATCACCCTGACCTGATCCGGCTGGGGGCTATCTCCCGCGCGGCAAATGATCCCGACCGGCTGGCAGCGGATGTAACCCGGCTGCGGAACGAAGCCGGGTTTTCGCCACAATATGATATTATCACCGGAGTCGCCCGGTGTCTTTTGACAAACGAGGAAGCTGTATGAAATCTTCGTTCTTTCTGCGAAAACAGTCCTTCATGCTTTTTGCTCTGGTCGGTATTGTTAACACGATTTTTGCATACGCGGTTTTTTCGGTTCTGAGCCTGTCAGGCTTGCCAGCACAGGTCGCTCTTGCGGTCTCGTTCGTCATCGGCGTGTCGTGGAATTTCATGACCCACGCCCGCATTGTATTCGAAACCAAAGGGTTGAGGAGATTACCCCTCTACCTCGTGGCATATGCCATAGTTTACATCTTCAACGCTTTTTCGCTCGAAGCGCTCCTGCTCGCCGGGCTGCATCCGATCATTGCACAAGGTCTGCTGGTTCTACCCACTGCGGTGCTGGCATTCATCCTAGTTTCCCGGGCATTGACCGATCGCTTCCCGTGGCAGCAGAAGGTCTGAAATAATGCGTCAAAAACACTTTTAACCCCCAATCGGTCCATTTGATATAGTAAGGATATGGGCTGTTAAATGTATTTGGTACCAGTGCTGAAAGGATAATCGTCAATGCGTCTTTACCTTGCCGATCTCGGCCATAACCTCGTTACCGCTACGTCGGACACCTATCCGCTGGGTGTTGGAAATCTTGCGACTTTCGCCCAAGCCTATGCGAAAAGCCCGACACCGTTGGAGGTTGCAATCTTCCGCGACCCTCAGGAATTGAAGGCAGCCATTGATGCGGCGATACCCGACGTCATTGGTTTCTCAAGCTATTCCTGGAACCACC
>NZ_JBXWSG010000179.1:0-1923 GCF_059613305.1 Ruegeria sp. BHSB056
GATGCTGATCTGCGGAATGCATGTTCATGTCGGGGTTGAAAGCCAAGCCTTGCGGTCTGATCTGATGCCGCAATTGTCGTACTTTTTGCCGCATCTTTTGGCGTTGTCGACGTCCTCGCCTTTCTGGAACGGCGAAGATACGGGCCTGTCGTCGTACCGTCTGACCGTCTTTGACAATCTGCCGCGCACCGGTCTGCCGCCGGTCTTTGCAAGCTGGGGCGAATATGAACGCACCACGGGAATTTTGATTGAACTGGGGGTCATTGAAGATACCACAAAGATCTGGTGGGATCTTCGCCCCTCGCATCGCTTTCCAACACTTGAAACGCGGATTATGGATGTCCAGCCAAGGTTGGAGCACACGCTTTCTCTGGCCGCCCTTGTGCAGGCGTTGACGCGAATGTTGTGCCGCTTGAAAGATCGAAACTTGCGCTGGCGGCAATATGATCGCTTTCTGATAGGTGAAAATCGCTGGCGCGCGCAGCGATACGGTGTGGGCGAAGGATTGATCGATTTCGGCGATCGCTCGATCAAACCCATGTCCGATTTGATCGGTGATCTGATGGGATTGCTGGCCGAAGATGCCGAGGCACTGGGTACAATGTCGGATCTGGCCCGGCTGCGGCAAATCGCCGAAAACGGCACCTCGGCCACACGCCAACGTCGCGTTCATGCCGAGGCTGCCGCGCGCGGGGAAGATCCCGGCAAGGCCGTCGTGCGCCACCTGATCGAAGAGTTCCACGCGGATCTTTAGACAGTGGCGACAACAGTCCCCTGCCCAGAGCCATTGTTGAACTTGCAAAATTTCTGTAAGAATTCAGAAATAAACAACTGTTCAATTCATTGCCGATGGGAGGGAGCGCCATGGATTTCGCACTCAGCGAGGAACAAACAGCCATTTTCGACATGGCACATGCCCTTGGGCAGGAACATATCGCCCCTTTTGCCCGGCAATGGGAGGCTGATGGAACAATCCCCAAAGCCTTGTGGCCCCAAATCGGAGAGCTTGGCTTCGGCGCCCTTTACGTGTCCGAGGCCAGCGGTGGGTCAAACCTGACCCGTCTGGATGCTACCCTGGTTTTTGAGGCCCTATCGATGGCTTGCCCGTCGGTCGCGGCCTTCCTGTCGATCCATAACATGTGCGCCAAGATGCTCGACAACTTTGCCGACGATGACCTCAAGGCGCGCATCATGCCCGATGTTCTGAGCTTGAAAACTGTGTTGAGTTATTGCCTGACCGAGCCCGGTTCTGGATCGGATGCAGCGGCGCTGAATACACGCGCTGAACGGACCAACGAAGGCTATACGCTGAACGGAACAAAAGCCTTCATTTCAGGCGGCGGATATTCCGACGCTTACGTCTGCATGGTGCGTACCGGACAGGATGGGCCCAAAGGGATATCAACCGTTTACGTTGAAGACGGCACGCCCGGCCTCAGCTTTGGCGCGCTCGAACAGAAGATGGGCTGGAAAAGCCAACCCACCGCGCAAGTTCAGTTCGACGATTGCAAGATACCGGCCGGAAACCTTGTGGGCACGGAAGGTGACGGGTTCAAATATGCGATGATGGGACTGGATGGCGGACGACTTAACATTTCTGCCTGCTCGCTTGGGGCCGCTCAGGCCGGGCTGGATATGACGCTGCAGTACATGTCCGAACGTAAGGCTTTTGGCCAATCCATCGACCAGTTTCAGGCCCTTCAGTTTCGTCTGGCGGATATGGAGATCGAATTGCAGGCCGCGCGAACGTTCCTTAGGCAGGCAGCCTGGAAGCTGGATCAGGGCGCACCCGATGCCACGAAATTCTGCGCCATGGCCAAGAAGTTCGTCACTGAAACCGGATCGAAAGTGGTGGACCAGTGCCTGCAATTGCATGGCGGTTATGGCTATCTTGCGGATTACGGCATCGAAAAGCTTGTGCGT
>NZ_JBXWSG010000180.1:0-1918 GCF_059613305.1 Ruegeria sp. BHSB056
TGCGCGTTGAGGGCCCCTTTTGTGATGCGGGGGTCGTTGCCTTCGCTGAGGGCGATTATGGGACGGGTGGCCGGAGCGTTTTGCCGCAACAGCTCGACGGGTGTCAGGGTCATGTGCTCCGGCCTCGTCCTGGGGTTATGCGCCCTGCGCCTTCATGTCATCGGCGCTGATGCCGGCGACGGCGACGGGTTTTTTCATCGCGTCGCGGCGGAAAGGCTCGCCAAGCTCCTGGTTGATCAGGGCCTCGATCAGCGTGGTGATGCCGTTCTTCTGGTCCTCGATCGCCTGGTTCAGCGCCGCGGTCAGCTCGTCCTGGGTGCGGGCGACAACGCCTTTCAGGCCACAGGCCTGCGCGATACCGGCATAAGACACCTTGGTGTCCAGCTCGGTGCCCACGAAGTTGTCGTCGAACCACAGGGTCGAGTTGCGCTTTTCCGCGCCCCACTGGTAGTTGCGGAACACGATCTGGGTCACGGCGGGCCATTCCTCGCGGCCAATCGCGGTCAGTTCGTTCACCGCGATGCCAAAGGCACCGTCACCGGCAAAGCCCACAACCGGAACATCCGGGCAGCCGATCTTGGCACCAACGACGGCGGGCAGGCCATAGCCGCAGGGGCCGAACAGGCCCGGTGCCAGGTATTTGCGACCCTCTTCAAACGACGGATAGGCGTTGCCGATGGCGCAGTTGTTGCCGATGTCCGAGCTGATGATCGCCTCTTTCGGCAGCGCCGCCTGAATGGCGCGCCACGCCATGCGCGGGCTCATCCAGTCGGGCTTGGCCGCGCGGGCACGCTGGTTCCAGGTGGTGCCCGGATCGTCATCCTCATGGGTCATCGAGGTCAGTTCCTGCGCCCAGGCCGATTTCTTCTGCGCGATGCGCTCTTTGCGCTCCTTGCGGCCTTCGTCACCGGCGGTGTCGCTCAGCTGGGCCAGAATGCCCTTTGCCACCTTGGCGGCGTCGCCGATGATGCCGACGCTGACCGCTTTGGTCAGGCCGATACGGTCGGGGTTAATGTCGACCTGGATGATCTTCGCATCCGCGGGCCAGTAGTTGATGCCATAGCCCGGCAGGGTCGAGAACGGGTTCAGACGGGTGCCGAGGCACAGGACAACATCCGCCTCGCTGATCAGCTCCATCCCTGCTTTCGAACCGTTATAGCCCAGCGGACCGGCAAACAGCGGGTGGCTGCCCGGGAAGGCGTCATTGTGCTGGTAGCCGACGCAGACCGGCGCATCCAGACGCTCGGCCAGCGCTTTCGACGCCTCGATGCCGCCTTCGGCCAGAACCACACCGGCTCCGTTCAGGATCACCGGGTTCCTGGCGTTAGACAGCAGCTCGGCCGCCTGGGCCACGGCGCTTTCGCCGCCCGAGGGGCGCTCGAACTCGACAATGGCGGGCAGGTCGATATCGACAACCTGGGTCCACATGTCGCGCGGGATGTTCAGCTGGGCCGGGGCGCTGGCGCGTTTGGCCTGCATGATCACACGGTTCAGTACCTCGCAGACGCGGGTCGGGTCGCGGACCTCTTCCTGATAGGCGACCATGTCCTCGAACAGCTTCATCTGCTCGACTTCCTGAAAGCCCCCCTGACCGATGGTCTTGTTGGCCGCCTGCGGGGTCACCAGCAGCAGCGGTGTGTGGTTCCAGTAGGCGGTCTTGACGGCGGTCACGAAGTTGGTGATGCCCGGACCGTTCTGCGCGATCATCATCGACATCTTGCCGGTCGCCCGGGTGTAGCCATCCGCCATCATCCCCGCGCTGCCCTCATGCGCACAGTCCCAGAACATGATCCCAGCCTTCGGAAACAGATCCGAAATCGGCATCATCGCAGAGCCAATGATCCCAAACGCATGCTCAATACCATGCATCTGCAAAACCTTAACAAAGGCCTCTTCCGTCGTCATCTTCATAGGGGTG
>NZ_JBXWSG010000181.1:0-1851 GCF_059613305.1 Ruegeria sp. BHSB056
CTGTCGAACTGAACACCCTTACAAGTTTTTCCCGCTGAGCTTTGAGGGAAAATATCTGCTGGTCCGTCTGTTCAAGATTGGTTTGCAACGCCCCTTGTTGCGCCAATCTGAACTGCAGACTGTCGGGGAGCGCATCGGAGTTGTCATTCTTAAACTCAAGAATGCGGGCGCTGCGTTTGCTCAGCTCGTCGTTGAGGCGGTCGACTTCCAGCTGGAAGAAGGCCAACGTATCGGTCGCGCGTTCCTTGCGGTACGCGACATCCAGCTTCTGGATCTCCGTCAAATACGCATTCAGGACGCCAGCCGCAATCGGGCCGGTCCGCGCCTCGAAACTGATTGTCATCAGGTTAGCTTGATTGAGACCACCGGAAGTCCAGATCGAGGTGTTCTTGCGCATGGCTTTGACAATTTGGTCAGGGCTTACCTCATCCTGGTTAGGCAGCACCTGAAGCTCACGTGCGATCTCCAGAAGGACCGGACGGGTCAGAAGGCGCTGTTCGATAATCTGAAGCTGTTCCGCCGCAGGTGTGGTGACAGTACTGGCCGCCAGACTGCCCGGAATCTGAGGCGATTCAACGATCAGGCGCATTGTCGAAACATATGTGGCTGGCAATGTTCTGGCGACAATGAACGAGGCCACGGACACGACCAGAGCGACGATCAGAAAATACGGAAACCGTCTTAGGAAAATGGAGAAATAGTAGCGTACAGGACCCATCTCAGACCGTCAGCTCCTTCTCAAGTGAGTTGCCACCAAAGAAGACACCGTCATCGATCACCTGCTTGACTACATCTTCATTGACGTTCTCTACCTCGTTCGTCCAGGCATAAAGCAGGGCAAAGTCGCAGAACTGATTGACCAGGCGCGGCACACCGCGGGTCTGCTGAAAAATCACCTTGCAGGCGTCTTCTGTAAACTCGCCACCGGACCCGCCGGCCGTTTTCATTCTATGCCTGATATAGGCTTCGACGGACGACTCATCCATCCGTTCCAGGTGAAAACTTGCGGCCACGCGCTGCGTCAGCTGGCGCATCTTGGGGTCCAGAACCATGTCGCGCAATTCAGGTTGGCCAACCAGAACAAGCTGGATCAGTTCGTCCGTGTTCGAGTTGATATTGGTCAGCATACGGATTTCTTCCAGACCTTCAACTGTCAGGTTCTGCGCTTCGTCAAAGATCAGGACCACCCGCCGCCCTTCGGCATATTCCGCGACCAGAAAATCCTGCAGATCCCGGAACAGCTGAACATAGGGGGCGTCGTTGTTAATTGGCAGGCCCAACGCATGCAGAACCCATTGCAGCAGCTCTCCGCGACCACCCTGCGCATTCGAGATCAGCCCAACGGTGATCGACTCTTCCATTTCACTCAGAAGATGCTGCACCAGGGTTGTTTTCCCGGCCCCGATCTCGCCTGTCAGCACTGTAATGGGTGCGCAGCTCATGATGCCGAACTGCAGCACCGAATACCCACGCTTGTGCAGCGGTGACCAGTACATGAATCCGGGGTCCGGAAGCAGTGTGAAGGGCCGCCGATCGAGCCCGAAATAGTCTAGATAAAACCCGTCACTGGACGCCATTGCACCTCGGCTGCCTTCCGCCTTGTCAAACCTCGTACCGGCCCCCTGGAGATTATCCAAACTTAAACTCTGAACCACCAGAAATCCCTTACATAAAGAACACGTCACATAAACAAAAAGTACTTGGGTACTACTTTGCCACAAAATCAAGATAGCAGGCACCACTAAACTGCACACGCGGTGAATTGACCTGCGACCCCCTTCAATCAGAATTATTTCTCACAATTGTTTCCATCTACGCCTTTGGAAAAGGTCCGTCGATGGCGCCTTGGCA
>NZ_JBXWSG010000182.1:0-1808 GCF_059613305.1 Ruegeria sp. BHSB056
CAGGGAAACCTCGACCAACTCATGCAAAAAAACGGCCCCTTCAAAAACCTCTTCGACCAACAGTTCAATAAACACAAACAAAAACAAAATGTCGCAGAATAATTGGGAGGGAATTGGAAGGCAGGCGGCCGGAAAGGGTCACGCCTGTTCTGCTATTGAGCTTGTCTGTGCACAAGGCACGTCACTACGCGTTGGTGTTGTGGCGTGGCAGACGGACACGGGATCAGCGGTCGACGTACGTCGGCGGCAAAGCCTTAGGGTTGCGGAGACACCACTGTCCCACCAATAGCCAGCGTCAACTGGCGCGCGGCTTCCATCACCGGGCGGCTCAGCCGTTCGATTTCGGTTGCTCCCACGCGGCTGGTTGGCCCGGAAACGGAAAGCCCTGCGACCGCCTCTCTGTTGATATCGAAAACGGGTGCTGCAATGCATCGCATACCCGTAGTCTTTTCTTCGTTATCCACGGAAAAACCCCGCAATCTGATGGTTGTAAGATCTTTTTTCAACGCCTCAGGGCTGGTAATCGACTGATCTGTAAAAGCCTGTAAATTCGCTGAGGCCAACCTTCGGTTCAATCTGTCTTCGTCCATATGGGCCAACAACGCTTTTCCGATGCCCGACGCGTGCATGGGTGACAATGTACCGGGGGGGAAAAACGCCCGGATACTCTCATGTGTTTCCACCTGACTCAGGAACAGCACCAGACCTTCTTTCTCAATTCCCAAATTGGCGGTCTCGCTCGTGGTTTCCATCAGCTTGCGCATGATCGGCCTTGCCCGTTCCACCAGACTGGTACGGCGCAGAAACCGCGAGCCGATGACAAATGCCTGCGGGCCAATGTGCCAAACCTGTTCTTCATGGTCGAACTCGACCAGGCCCCTGCCCTGCAACGTCACGAGGATGCGATAAACCGTGGCCGGTGCCTGCCGCATTTCATCTGAAAGTTCAGTAAGAGCTTTGCCTTGCACCTGGCTCAGATACTCGAAAACCTCCATCGCCCGATCCAGTGATTTGATCGTATTCTGCGCGGTTTTGTCATCCCACCCCCGCGGTCTTCCCCGGGCTTTGCGACGGAGCTTCGGGTCATTGTCTTGCGATTCCATAAAAACCCTCTGATCATTTATGAAAGACTATTTCATAATATGAAAAATATAACTCACTGACAACTATAAGTTAAATCTCGTTAGACAAATTTTGAAATACGTTTTCAAAAAAATTTCCAATTGGATCGCTGATACTTATTGTGCTGGCAAGGACGGAAGGAGACCATCCATGAGCTTTCAAAACCCCGTTTTCATCCCGGGCCCGACAAACATCCCGGAAAGCCTGCGCAAAGCCTGCGATATGCCCACGATCGACCATCGTTCGCCATTGTTCGGGCAAATCCTGCATCCTGCGCGCGCGGGCGTGCGGAAAATTCTGAAAAGCGACAGTGCCGAAGTCTTCATTTTCCCGTCGACCGGCACCGGGGGCTGGGAAACCGCCCTGACCAATACGCTGTCCGCCGGTGACAAGGTTCTGGCGGCCCGCAACGGCATGTTCAGCCATCGCTGGATCGATATGTGCCAGCGCCATGGGCTGAATGTTGAGATCGTCGAAACCCCGTGGGGCGATGGGCTGCCGGCTGACCGGTACGAAGAAATCCTTGCCGCTGACAAAAACCATGAGATTAAGGCGGTTCTAGCCACGCATAACGAGACGGCAACTGGCGTGAAGTCGGATATCGCTGCTGTGCGCAGGGCGCTGACTGCCGCGCAGCACCCGGCGTTGCTGTTTGTTGATGGCGTTTCATCAATCGCGTCGATGGA
>NZ_JBXWSG010000183.1:0-1695 GCF_059613305.1 Ruegeria sp. BHSB056
AAGGACAGATGCAACCCTGCGGCACACCAACCCATCCCAACATCCAAACACGCTAAATAAGACCTCACACACAAACCCGCAACCAAAACCAAAAAACTAAACCAAGCATAAACCGCAAAAGAACGCCTACTGATTCAGCAGGTTTTTGAGGTATTTTCCGTATTCGTTTTTGCCGAATTTGCGGGCGCGGGCTTTGAGGTCGTGGTCGTTGATCCAGCCCAGCGTATGGGCGATTTCGTCGGGTGATCCGGTTTGCAGGCCTTGCCTGTCCTGAAGCGTGCGCACGAAGTTTCCGGCGTCCAGCAGGCTTGCATGGGTTCCGGTATCCAGCCAGGCATAGCCGCGCCCCATGCGGTTGACGCTGAGCAACCCGGCCTCAAGGTACATTTCAAGCAAGGTGACAATCTCAAGCTCGCCGCGTGCAGACGGTTTTACGGCGCGGGCGCGTTCAGGGGCAGAGCCGTCCAGAAAATACAGCCCGGTCACGGCGTAGTTCGATGGCGGCACTTGGGGTTTCTCGACAATCTGGGTGACGGCGCCAGCCTCGTCATAGGCCACGACCCCGTAGCGTTCGGGATCAGCGACCCGATAGCCGAAGACGGTGCCTCCGGTCTCTTTGGCGTCTGCCGATTGCAGGATCTCGGGCAGGCCGTGCCCAAAGAAGATGTTGTCGCCCAGCACCATGGCCGAGGGGGCACCATCCAGAAAATCTTCTGCCAGAATATAGGCTTGCGCCAACCCGTCAGGAGAAGGTTGAACAATCCAGGTCAGGGACAGACCCCATTGGCTTCCGTCACCCAACAGGCGCTGAAACTGCTCCTGATCCTGCGGCGTCGTGATCATCGCGATGTCGCGGATCCCGGCCAGCATCAGCACCGAAAGGGGGTAATAGATCATCGGCTTGTCATAGATGGGTAAAAGCTGTTTCGAGACGCCCATCGTGATCGGATAAAGTCGGGTGCCTGACCCGCCTGCCAGAATGATACCTTTGCGTTTCTTGCCGTTCCGGGTCGTCATGTGCCGAGTTCTCCAAGGTCTTCAAGTATGCTGTGCAGGCCCGCCTTCCAATCCGGACGGGGCACGCCCAGGTCCGTTGTCAGTGTCGTGCAGTCCAGGCGGCTGTTCAGCGGGCGTTTCGCGGGGGTCGGGTATGCGCTGGACGGAATGTCTTCGACATCGCAGTCGATGCCGGCCTGATCGAAGATCTCGCGCGCAAAATCGGCCCAGCTGACATCAGGGCCACCGCTGCAATGGTAAATTCCGGTCTTTTCATCCGGGTTTGTCAAAAGGGCACGGGCCGCGCCGATACAGGCCTCGGCCAGTGCCGATGCCGGGGTTGGCCCGCCAATCTGGTCTGCGACAATTGTCAGGTGGTCACGCTCTTTGCCGAGGCGCAGCATGGTTTTGACGAAGTTATGTCCATGTGACGACACCACCCACGAGGTTCGTATGATTGCATGGGGTCCGCCCGCCGCAATCACACCGGCCTCGCCTGCCAGCTTGGTGCGCCCATAGGCGCCCAGCGGGCCGGTCGCGTGGTCGGGCGGAAACGGGGCCGTGCCCGCCCCGTCAAACACATAATCTGTCGAGACCTGAACAAACGGCACCCCGCGCCCGGCCGCAGCTTTGGCCAGCGCCGTGGGCGTGGTTCCGTTGATCAGCAGGGCAAGGTCTTCCTCCGCTTCGGCCTTGTCG
>NZ_JBXWSG010000184.1:0-1799 GCF_059613305.1 Ruegeria sp. BHSB056
TCATCAAGCATATGCAAAAGATTCTGGATCAGGCACCGGAGCCGTTCCGCAATGCAGTGGCTGGTTATCTGGAAGAGAACCAGGCTGAGCTGTTTGAAACCCGTGCCGATTGCGTGGCTTGGGCGCAGGACAATTACGATGACCTGATCAGCGGTGAACTGGGGGGTAATCTGCTCAGCAAGTATTCCATGATTGGCCGGTTCATCGTGCTGGATGAAGCGCTTGTTTTCCTAAAACGGGCCATTTCGGATCTACTGGATGAAGGTGATCACGAAGCGCATGCGATGCTTGATACGATCATCAACTATTACAGCGCCGTGATGCTGCATGTGCCCTTCTCTCAGAGCCTGGAGAACGAGCCGGTCTGGAGTTCATCTTTTGATGTCGAAGCCTGGCGGAACTCGGGGTATGAGGGTACTCTGACCGATCATCAGTTCGACGCGCCGCGCAATTTCCAGACACAGGTCGATCCACGCATAAAAACGACCCTGCTGTCCCGGATCGACACCTTTGGTGAACATGCTTCGGGGCTGGGACGCTTTACGCGGACGATGTTTGCCAATGACTTCAGACGCAACTTTGTGGCCGCCGAAAACCAGCACGCTGCTGAGTAATTGCGCTCGGGAAAACCCGACTGACCCGGGGCGTGTCAGTCTGCGTCGCTCAGGTAAACAACCTCGCGTCCGGGGAAGGCCGCGATAATGGCGGCGTTCTGATCCGGCCCCAGATCATTGAGGAAAATTGGCTTGTCCGGCGGCAGGAACGGATCGTTGAGATAAAGCGCAGACCCGATGTCTCCTTTTGTCGAGACAAAAATCAACGCATTGCCCAGATCAGCGGCTTCAACCTGTCGCCTGATGTCATCGCTATACCCGCCATATCCGCCATATTTCGAAACACCGCGCCAGGATGTGAAACTGACAACCGAAATGGCGCAGAGCAGCAGAACAACACAGTGCAGGCGGCCGCGATACTGCTCGGGCAACCGGTCATTGATCGCCTCGATCCCAGCCGCAGACAAAACCAGGATAGGCAGCAATGCCGTGTGCCAATAGCGCGGTCCGAGGTAGAAGGTGCCTGTAAACCAATAGAAGAACAGAACAGCCACGAGGGCAGCAAAGATCACCAGCATCGCACGGTCAAACCCGGTCAGCTTTTTGCGCCAGATAAAGACGATCCAGAGCGGAACCAGCGACCCGAATGTCCAGCCCAGAAGTTCGAGGTTAAGCGAGGCAATCGCGTTGACCAGGTTCAACACGGCTTCGGCGGGACTGTGACCGATCCAGATATCCAGCGCCCCCCAGCTCTGGGCGGGCGGGCCCACATTCTCACCAAATCCAAATGCGTTTTGCGTGTCCGGCCACAGGCGGCTGAGATAGTCGGCTTGTGCGGTCAACAACGGATCGCCCGTGATCGCGTGATTGACCAGAAAAACGACAGACCCGAACAGGATGCCGCCGACACCACAGGCAAGCACTTGCCCGATCCCGGCAGGCAGTCGGCGAAGCACCCACAGGCCTGTCAGACCACCCACGATCAACCCGTCCAACGGTCGGGTGACAAATCCCCATCCCAAGGCCAACCCGGCGGCAAATGCCAGGAATACCGCCCGGCGGGCAGACCCCTCTCCGGCCCGGATCAAACACCACCAGGCCAGTAAGATCGTCACCAGCATAAGCGCGTGGTTCATCAGCGTGGCCCCAACAGCCAGCACCCAGGGTGAGGTTGCCATAAGCAACGCGACCATATCCGCGCGTTCCCGGCTGATAGACCGGCGGACAATGTCATGGGCCAGCCAA
>NZ_JBXWSG010000185.1:0-1672 GCF_059613305.1 Ruegeria sp. BHSB056
AGCGACGGGCATCTTTCCGTTTGACTTTCACCTCACCAAACTCGCTGAATGCTTCGTGTCCCAGCTCATCGAGAATGGCGTGCTCGAACTTATCAAGAAGTGGATCCAACGATGGGTCGGGTTGGAACACTCCCAATCCTTGTTCAACAGGCAGAAGCCACCCAAGAGTACGAAGGCTAGGGCCGTAGTTCAGAGGAGAAATAAAACCTGTGGAATAGCGGCGCATATTCCTTCCCGCTTCCCACGCGGGACCGCCGAAATTGTAACTTTTTTCAGAGATGGGGGCCTGCATAGCCTGCCGTCCCGGAATATCTGCATTGGGGTCGTTAAGGAATTGCGACCATGCATAGATCGCTTCAATACGATCAACGAAATCCCGCATCTCGGCGTCGCTCGCACCCATCGTCTTTCCAGTTTCGACGATCGTCCTGACGCGCCGCCAAGCCCAGGCCATGACAACGTAGGGGCGGATATGCCTCGCCACGTTATTAAGATCCGGAAGCACTCGATCCATAAGGCCAAAATTGATCTGCCGCAGGCCAAGAGGGTCGACGCCGCCAAGGTCGGTCTTGGATGGAGCCACAATACGTGGTTCTTCCTGCTGGCGCGTCTCTTCGAGTAGGTCCTCAAGCGATGGCATTTTTAGCAATCCTTGTTGAGTATGATGCGCGCGCAGCAATCGCAGCGGGTGACACCTTCTGTGCGCAGCTCCGATCGCGCGACTGCAGGCAGACGGATATGCTTTCGCGGACAGTAGTCAGTTGGCCCTTCGACTACGGTGAACTTGGCGAATTCGTCTGTGTCTTCGATTGCACTCCTGAGCTTCGGCCAATACTTAGAGGTTTTTAGCCTGTCGAACCCGCTTTCGGGACCAGATGCGGTCGCTGCGGCGATGTAAGCGCTAAGCTGTTCTCCCACCGTTCTTGCTGCGCTCGCCTTCGAGAGTTCCGCGATGAGGTCGACTTCAGGGTTCAACACATCGACAAACGCGGAAATGCACGATGGATCGACCGTCAAGTTCTCAGGGTCCAACCCACGTTTGATCACGAAGCGTCGCGCAGCAATTTCTCCTGAGCCGTGTTGAGAAAGGCTGTGATAGAGAAGTGCCGTGGCAAGGATCATGTCGGCTTCTAGTCCCTCCACAGCGACAATCTGGCTGAGAATTCTCCAGATCCAAGATCGAACTTCAGTTGGTTCGGGTCGGATGCGATCTGTGAGAAAATGGGCCAGCGACAGGGCGACCGGAGCATTTCGTCCTTTAGCGGCCGGATCGAGCATTTTGCCGAGGAGTTCGCCAAAAAATTTCAGCGACTTATCTTTGTTCCTATTGTCTTGAGAAATCTGCTTGGATCGCGCCGATGTATCCTCTTCCTCGTTATCGTCGTCCGTGGCGTCGCCACTTGGCCATGGCCCTCGATTTTGAGCGAATGCTGCGCGAAGTAGATCCATCGCTCTATGCCATGCATGGGTCTGGCCTGCACCCTGCATTGCTCTTGAGGTGTGCGCATTTTCAGATGCCGAGCTGAGATCGTCGATTGTGACAAAAGTTTCGCTTCGAGTCACGCCTTCGGCCGATTGACCGCTTAGGTCATTCACTGGTACATTCGGCAGTCGCGTTGGGTCCTCGTTGAACCACGCAAGAATTGCGGCAACATCTGCTGGGGTATCGTTG
>NZ_JBXWSG010000186.1:0-1748 GCF_059613305.1 Ruegeria sp. BHSB056
TTTCAGTCGAACAATTCGAACGGGTTCTGGACCGGATCGCCGCGACCCCCGATCCGAACCGGTTCACCATCACCTTCGATGACAGTAATCTTTCGGATCACGACATTGCGCTGCCAGCACTTGTTGCGCACGGCCTAGAGGCCCGGTTTTTTGTTCTGGCCGGACGGATCGGTCAGGCCGGATCCCTGAATGCAGACCACCTGCGCACCCTGCGGGATGCGGGTATGACAATCGGCAGCCATGGGATCGACCATCTTGCTTGGACGAAACTGGATGACACCACTCTAGCCCGAGAACTCAGCGAATCCCGCGCACAATTGGAAACGATATGCGGCTGCCCAGTGACCGAGGCGGGCATCCCCTTTGGCCGCTACGATACGCGGGTGTTACGTGCGCTGAGCGACGCGGGCTACACTACAGCCTGGTCAAGCGACGGAGGCACCTGGCGAAAAAACGCATTCCTACGCCCCCGCACATCGCTGCGCGAGGATATGAGCGATCAGGATTTGCAGACGATCTTGTCGGGTCGCATGCCGCTCGCGCGCCGGTTTCGACGCGTATTGGGCATGGCTCGTCGGCGCTGGACGGCTACTGGTTAGCGGGCGCTTGCGACACGCCCGGTAGACAGCTCACCGGGCAAGGCCTGAGAAAACCGGGTATATCGCATCTTTTTGTCTGCCTGGTCGGCCTGTGCCTGATCCCCGCCCTGCTCGGATCCGTCATCTGCATCCAGAAACCAGACCCCCGCCCCAAGAAGGAACATCAAGAAACAGAACGTGGAATCCCAAAGATGAACCGTAACAGCAGACACGCAAAGGCCCAACAGCGAAAACAGATATCCAAGGCGCGCATCCGCCATTGCCCCGGTCAGATTTCTGTTGCCCAGTTTAAGGAACGTTACAATGACCGCACCGGCCAGTAGGAACAGGGCCGGAAAACCATGCCGTAATGTGACCACCAGCCAGAAATTGTCGACGCTGCTCAGCAATACCATCCAGTGGGGGCGCGTCCAATCATGCAGACCGATACCAAAGATCGGGTTTCGCAGAATATCGTCGGATGCGAAGTTGAACGTGTGGATACGTGCCCATGCCGTGCCGGGGGTCAGCGTGAAATGGGTTGCAAAGATCTGAAACATACTCCGGTTCGAGCCAACCTCAGCAATGAAATACAGGACGCCAAATATGCTCAGCAGAACTTTCCATTTGCTTTTGAGGAAGTGAAAAACCCAGTTCCATCCCATAAGCGCCAGCTGAATGATGACATTCAGGAAGGCACCCGATGAAAGGGAAAAGAACACGGCACCCCCGATCACCGAAGTCAGAGCAACCTTCTTGAAAAGCGGTTTTTGCCACCCCAGCACATACCAGCTCAGCGCGAAGGCCGGCGCGCAAAACACTCCGAACAGGATAGGATGAGGCATCGTTGTCTGCGCCCGCAGCAACCCAAGCCGAGGTTCGAATATCCATTTCTGATAGACGCTCAGAACCTTACCAAACAGGTTCAGCAGCGGCGTCTTGCCCGTAAAGGATTCGAATAAGGCAAAGGGCAGCAGAATGAGGATGAGCAGAAACAGGCACTTTACGAAATATCGAAACGATTCCAGATTCCGGATATAGGCTCGGGCAATGAAGTAGGGCGCCAGCGTTTCAATCATGAACATCCCAATGAACTGCCACATCGGCACCAAACCATGATTGACAGAAAAAGACAGGGCCGACCAGAAGCTGAACATAATCGCCAGAATA
>NZ_JBXWSG010000187.1:0-1713 GCF_059613305.1 Ruegeria sp. BHSB056
TCATGCCGCCGACAACACCCGCGCTGCCGCCGATGGCGAGACGTCCGGGTAGTCCCAGTTTCCCCTCCCATCGCCAGCCGGTCACCACGGCCAGCAGGGTCAGACCGGTTATGCCGCAGACAACCCAGCGCAACGCAACCGAGTCCACCTGCACCATGATCCACAGTCCCAGCGGCACAGTTATCGTTGCGGCAAAGCCCAGAGTGCTGATTTCGACCTTGTCGCAATCCCTCCATGCCTGCGGAGCCAAGGCAAAGGTTGATGCGATTCCGGTGGCGGCCATCAGAAAGACCACATCCGCTATTGGCAGGAACTGGGTCGCCACCGGCACAAAGATCATCGCGGTTCCAAAACCTGTGAAGCCGCGGACAAGTCCCGCGGCTCCGATGGTAAGGATCAGCCAAGTGAGGCCCGGCAAGGCCAGGGCCTGTTGCAGGGCATCAGGCATCAATATTGGCAAACTGGTTGCCCGCCGTATTCGAAGGTTTGGACCAGTCGCGCTTGACCCCCAGCCAAAGCAGGATGGTCGAAGCCACGAAGACCGACGAATAGGTCCCGACGACGACACCCCAGATCATCGCGAAGACGAATCCGCGGATGACATCCCCGCCCAGCAGATAAAGCGAGATCAGCGCCAGCAAAGTCGTGACCGAGGTCATCACTGTCCGGCTCAGGGTTTCGTTAATCGACAGATTCAGAACCTCTTTCAGGTCCTTCTTTTTGTATTTCCGCAGGTTCTCGCGCACCCGGTCGAAGACGACAACCGTGTCGTTCAGCGAATAGCCGACGATGGTCAGCAGCGCCGCGATGATCGCCAGATCGAAGCGGATTTGCAGTTCCGAGAAGATGCCGATGGTCAGGATCACATCGTGCACCAATGCGGCAACTGCCCCCAGTGCAAACTGCCATTCAAAGCGCAGCCAGATGTAGACAAGAACGGCACCAATGGCCAAGACAACCGCGATCACAGCCGTCTGGATCAACTCGCCCGACACTTTTGGGCCAACGGATTCGACACTTTCAAAGGGCAGTTTTAGTCCGGGGTCTGCGGCAGCCAGCGCTTCGCCGACCTGGGTGATCACGTCTGCAGTGACCGCTTCGGCGTCTTCCTGAGCCTGAATACGGATCATCGCGACATTTTCATCGGGACCGAAGCTTGGATCAAAAATCTCGGTGATGGTGACGTCACCCAGTTGCAGCGGAGACAAAGCATCGCGGTAAACACCCACGTCGATTGCTTGCGTGCTTTGGGTCCGGATCGTGGTGCCACCGCGGAAATCGATCCCGAAATTCAGCCCCTGCAGCAGAAATGAGGTGAACGCGATCACCATCATCAGGCCGGAGATTCCAAGCCAGATTTTCCAACGACTGAAGAAGTCGAACGAGGTGTTCTGCGGTACGAGTTTCAGTCTCATGTCAAACCTCGATCGTTTTCGGTCGGCGGCGTTCGAACCACATGACAACCATCAGGCGCGTCACGAAGATCGCGGTGAAGACCGATGTCAGGATACCCAGGCCCAGAGTGATCGCGAACCCGCGCACAGGACCACTGCCAATGGCAAACAGGATAACGGCGGTGATGAAGGTGGTTATGTTGGCGTCCAGAATGGCCGACAACGCCTTTTCATAGCCCAGATCGATGGCGCGGGCCGGACCTCTGGCGGATTTCAGTTCTTCGCGGATGCGCTCAAAGATCAGCACGTTGGCATCCAC
>NZ_JBXWSG010000188.1:0-1633 GCF_059613305.1 Ruegeria sp. BHSB056
ATCAGCGTGGCCCCAACAGCCAGCACCCAGGGTGAGGTTGCCATAAGCAACGCGACCATATCCGCGCGTTCCCGGCTGATAGACCGGCGGACAATGTCATGGGCCAGCCAAACCGATATCCCGGTCAGGATCGGATTGATCACCCATGGCGCCCCGACCAGCACCCCAAGGCTCAAAACCATGGCCCAGCCCTGTGCCGGAACACTGATCCATTTGCCCTCATGTATTTCGAGAAGATAATATTCCAGCGCGGGGTGTGCCGCTTCGGGCGGGGCCGGAGCCCAGAGCGTGCCAGCCGCAAAGGTCCGTGCCTGAAAAAGATAGGCCAGCTCATCCTCGACATGGGGCACCCGATCGAACGCCGTCCAGGCCAGTATGGCGCTGACCAAAGTCGCAAACACCGCCAAACCAGCCGCCGGGATACGCGGCATGTGGTCTGGCCCAACCACAACAAACATGGCCAATAGCGTGGCCAGTTGAACCAGTGACAACACACCGCCAACACCGATCTGCAAGCCATAGGCCACATGATAGCCATAGGCGATATAAGGAGTTGCCGACAGGCTGAAAATCGCAACCAGAACCATCAGCAGAAACAGGCGAAATATCCCCGCTTTGGCGAAAAGACCGCCGATGGCTGCGCGCCCTGAGGGCCGTATGAGAACAACGCCGATCACCGCCGCCTGCATCGCCAGTATCGCCAGCATGATCAGGTTCTCAGGCGGGTCCGCAGAAATTTCAAGGCGTGGAAACCAAAGCGGTTGCGTCAGCCACAGCCGGGCTGCGCCGCCTAAAAGAGCTATTACACTCAGAATGCCAAACAGAACCTGACCACGCAGCCAGAAGAAGCCCAGAAAAAACACCGAGGCCACCACCATGCACCCAAACCATACGCGCAGCTCGGGCAGAGTTGCATTGGTGGTCGGTGCATCTGCGGCCCACGCGGGACCACACCCCAATACGAAAAGGCCAATAAGACCCCACAGAAGCTGACTTGAACGGAGGCTCATGCCATATGCTCATCTTTGACAATCGCCGGGTCCCGTGCGGGACCTTCGATATTGATACGTTCCTGTTCAGTGACGATCGGACCACCCCGCACCTGATTGTGGATTGAAGTTATGTATTCCCCCAACATGCCGATAAACAGCATCTGGATACCCGACAGGAAAAACAGCGCCACGATAATGGTCGTTGTCCCCCGCGGGGCCTGCTCGGGGTTAAGGAAATACAAAACTGTGGCAATAAGGGAAAACAGGATACAGCCAATCGCAATGACCAGACCGCTGAGCGTACAAAACCGCATTGGCGCGCGCGTGAAGGCAAAAATAGCATTCAGCGCCTGATCCGTCAGGGCCATCAGATTATGTTTGGACAACCCCCGTGCCCGAGCCCGCCAGACATAAGGCACAATCACCCGGCGGAACCCGCAGCTTGCGATAATGCCACGGATATACGGGTAATGATCCCGATGCGACAACACCGCCTTGAGCACTTTGCGATCGATCAACTGGAACTCTCCGACGGATGATTCCATCGTCACGTCTGACAATCGGTTAACGATCGTATAAAATGCCGATCGAGCGCAGCGCATCACAAAGCTTTCTTCACGGCTGGCCCGTGCACCCGCGAC
>NZ_JBXWSG010000189.1:0-1517 GCF_059613305.1 Ruegeria sp. BHSB056
TCGCTGCCGGAAATGGATCGCCTGAACTATCACCGTGATGAATGCGAACAGAAGCTGGCGATGACCATGGCGGGTAAAGCTGCCGAAGTCATCAAGTATGGCGAAGATCACGTGTCGAACGGTCCTGCCGGGGACATCATGCAGGCCAGCCAACTGGCACGTGCCATGGTGATGCGCTGGGGTATGTCAGACAAGGTTGGCAATATCGACTATGCCGAGGCGCATGAGGGATACCAGGGCAATACTGCCGGGTTCTCGGTATCGGCTCATACCAAGGAGCTGATTGAAGAAGAGGTAAAGCGCCTGATCCAGCAGGGCTATGAACAGGCGCACAAGATTCTGACCGATCAGAACGAGGAATGGGAGCGTTTGGCCCAAGGTTTGCTGGAATACGAAACGCTGACCGGTGACGAAATCAAACGCGTCATGAACGGGGAGTCGCCCGGCGACAGCGATGATCGGAACGACAAGTCGGACGAGGGCAGTGCGCCCAGCGTGACAGCCATCCCCAAGACCAAGGCCAAGAAATCACCGCCTGAGGGCGGGATGGAACCTGAACCGACAGCATAACCAACAAGAACCCGGGCTCTGACCCGGGTTTTTCTCTTTCCATCAGATCGTTACTGGGCATTATGCGCTGGCAGACACCAATGGGAAGGGAAGCGCGTATGCCGTTTTTACGGGAAACCGAATTTGCAGCCGAAGTCGTTTGGCTGGGTCTTGTTCCTGCCGGCGGATCGCTTCGTGCCAAGCCCGTGGAGTTGTTGGATCTTGGGTTTGAGGGCGCGAAAGGCGAACGGCACGAAGGTCTGAGCCGTGCGTCCTGTGTTCGGGTCTCGAATCTCTATCCCAAGGGCACTGAAATCCGCAATGTTCGTCAACTGTCGGTGCTGTCCTTGGAAGAGTTGCAGCAGATCGCGCAGAACATGGGGCTGGACCAGCTTGACCCGTCTTATCTGGGCGCATCCATAGTGCTGAAAGGTATACCGGATTTCTCGCACATTCCGCCGTCCTCGCGTCTTCAGGCGGTCAACGGGCTGACGATCACTGTGGATATGGAAAACGCGCCCTGCGTATTGCCCGGTCGCGAAATCGAAGCGGATCATCAGGGGTATGGTGCAGGGTTCAAACCTGCTGCCGTCGGGCGCCGCGGTGTCACGGGCTGGGTCGAACGTCCTGGGCGTATTCAACTGGGCGATCACCTCAAGCTCTTTGTTCCAGACCAGCCTGCCTGGAGCCCTGAAAATATGCAGGTTTCCGATTAGTTACCGATGAAGTGACCTGACGACGCTTCGCGACGCCAGAATGTCGGAATCCATGGCTAATCAGATTGTACACAAGGGTATGGAATGCGTAGCGCCGACGTTGGACGTCGGTTTTGCACGGTATTCAATCAAGGACCCCGGCCAATGAGCTATAAATCCGACATCGAAATTGCGCGTGAAGCGAATAAGAAGCCGATCCAGGAGATCGGCGCGAAGCTTGGAATATCCAGTGACGATCTGTTGCCGTATGGG
>NZ_JBXWSG010000190.1:0-1564 GCF_059613305.1 Ruegeria sp. BHSB056
GTTATGGTGGCTACGGCATGACGCCAAATCTGCCCCGGGACATTAAGTTCGATCCCTGCTCCCGTAACGCGATCACCTGTTTGGTATGTTACGAGGAAATATGTGCAAGCCGCTGCCAGGACCACAGACATATACAGCAGCGAAGCATTTCTTAGGCGTTCTTTGAGGTTTTTGGTTCTGTCAACCATCCATGTAATGCCAGCAGCCCCTAGGAATACCGCTGCAGACGGAAGATAGAGCGGATAAACGAGCCCGGTTCCAACTAGACAAATTAGCCATAGAGGAACCGTTGCTCTAAGGTTTTGCGACGAGCCCGAACGCAGGATTGTGAGCAACAATGCTAGCAGAAGAATCAACCCGACCTGGTTGGTGTTCAGATAAAGAAATTTTAAGCCGGTAGCATCATAACGTGGATCTCCCATCAGAAAGTGAAAACGTTCAATTCCACTCCAAAGTGACGAAGAAATGGGTTTGGCCAGTACACCGATTGGGTTTGTTGACAAGGCGGCGATGATTGGTGCCAAAGACATTGCCACGACCCTGCCCCCAACAGCTCTGACGACGAGAATGGACAGAGTGCCAAATCCAAACGCCATTGCCGGGTTGATCCACAGGTAGGCGTTTATTGGTGATTGGTTGAGAACCTGAGCAAGCAAAACCCGTTGGAGATGCCCGAACCAAGGATAGCCCGTACCCAGTCCGGCTAGTTGCCATTCTTCTGGTGCCGTTGGGTTCTCCATCAAGGCATAAATTAGATCGGCATGCAGAAATGTGTGTGACCATTGATAAACGTTTGGTGCGTTTGCATGTATAATCAACACTGCTAAAGGCAGTACCAATGAGCCGAGAATAATCCGACGATAGCCTTGGATAGGTACCCATTGCCAAGATCGAGCGATTAACCATACCGCACCCAAGTTTGTTATCAGGATAACCCAAGGAATGTGGTCCGTACCAACCCCCATATACGCCAAGGCTAGAAACTGTGCGCAAGACATTGGGATTGAGAGGGCAAACGAAAGCCCAAGGCGATCCCAGAGGTCCACATTTTTTAGTAATCCAGAAAACGCGATCCATGCACCGGGCAAAATGAGTAATGGAAAAAGTAGTATTCCACGCAACAAGAGTTCAAACATAAACGATTTGCCAACTTAACACCAATTATGCTCAAGCTTTTCACTCAAGCTGCCATGATGCAATAGAAGGTTGTTCCGGCCGCGGTAAGAATGACTCCATAAGACCGGGCGATATGCGATCGGCTGCGGTTGCGCAGTTTTCTAGAATAACCAGCAAGCCGCAGGCTGTGCGATGCCGGGTTGGTTGGGTCCTTGATTGAGGTTTCTTAGTGGTAAGAAACTCAGGATCCGAGAGTTAGTCTACCGGGTTTGTATTCCTGCGTTCTGGTGATTTCGAAGCCGTCCTTTGTGCGTTCCAAAATCAGGCGTGAGGGCGCAGGGGGCCGGCACGCAAGTCGTCAGCCTGATTGATCTTACGGCATGGGTCGAACCGTCTACCCCAACAGATCCGCCGCCGGGTTCTCTGCGATATCGACGTCGTCGTAATA
>NZ_JBXWSG010000191.1:0-1547 GCF_059613305.1 Ruegeria sp. BHSB056
GTTCAAAGTCATCTGCAAGAAGGCCGAACATCTCCATCGGCCCAAAGACATCCAGCAACTCGAATCCTGGAAATATAAGCACCCCGATCTTGCGCATCTCCGCTCTCCTTCTGAATAAGCTGGCATAAGAAAAAACGCCCGCCAACACGGGTTGACGGGCGTTCGATAAGGTTTCAATCCTCAGATCAATCCGCCGTCAGAAGCGGGGGCTTGTCACCCGAAATACGCGGTTGATCCGGGCCAAGGATCTCAAGATCCAGATCACCCTTCTTGACCGAGACACGGACCACACCACCTTTTGCCAGCTTGCCAAACAGCAGTTCTTCGGCCAGCGGTTTCTTGATGTGTTCCTGAATGACACGGCCCAGCGGGCGCGCACCCATCTTGTCGTCATAGCCTTTATCCGCCAGCCATTCGGCGGCTTTGGGTGTCAGATCGATTGTCACACCACGGTCCAGCAGCTGCGCTTCCAGTTGCAGGACGAATTTCTCGACCACCTGCAAAATGACCTCTTTCGGCAGCGGTGCGAACGAGATGACGGCATCCAGACGGTTGCGGAATTCCGGCGTGAACATGCGTTCAATCGCGGCGGTGTCTTCGCCCTCGCGACGGTCACGACCGAACCCGATCGCGGCCTTGGCCTGCTCTTGCGCCCCCGCATTCGAGGTCATGATCAGCACCACGTTGCGGAAGTTCACTGTACGGCCGTTATGGTCGGTCAGCTCGCCATGGTCCATCACCTGCAACAGGATGTTGAACACGTCCGGGTGCGCCTTTTCAATCTCGTCCAGCAGCAACACACAATGTGGATGCTGGTCGACACCGTCTGTCAGCAGGCCCCCCTGATCGAACCCGACATAGCCCGGAGGTGCGCCGATCAGACGGCTGACCGCGTGTTTCTCCATGTATTCCGACATATCGA
Organism: Ruegeria sp. BHSB056; assembly: GCF_059613305.1. NCBI lineage: Bacteria > Pseudomonadati > Pseudomonadota > Alphaproteobacteria > Rhodobacterales > Roseobacteraceae > Ruegeria > Ruegeria sp. BHSB056. Next base: position 923 of record NZ_JBXWSG010000191.1, read on the forward strand.
AACGCAGCAATTCTACACCCAGCGTATCCGCAAGCTGTTTCGCCACCTCGGTCTTACCAACCCCCGTCGGACCGGCGAACAGATAGTTGCCGATGGGTTTTTCAGGTTCGCGCAGACCGGCACGGGCTAGTTTGATCGCGCTGGACAGCGCCTCGATGGCCAGATCCTGACCAAACACCACCCGTTTCAGCGATGCTTCGAGGTCTTTCAGCACCAACGCATCATCCTTGGTGACGTTCTTCGGCGGAATACGCGCGATCTTGGCGACAACCGCCTCGATCTCTTTGACACCAATGGTTTTGCGCCGCTTGCTTTCCGCGACCAGATGCTGCGCCGCGCCGGCCTCGTCGATCACATCGATGGCCTTGTCGGGCAGCTTGCGGTCGTTGATGTAACGCGCCGACAGCTCGACCGCGGTTTTGATCGCATCAGCGGTGTATTTGATGTCGTGATGTTTTTCGAAGTATGGCTTCAGACCGCGCAGGATCTTGACACTGTCTTCAACCGAAGGCTCGTTCACATCGATCTTCTGGAACCGGCGCGACAGGGCTCGGTCCTTCTCGAAATGCTGGCGAAACTCTTTGTAGGTGGTAGACCCCATGGTGCGCAGCTTGCCGCCCTGCAA
>NZ_JBXWSG010000192.1:0-1314 GCF_059613305.1 Ruegeria sp. BHSB056
GCTTTCGGTGGCGATGAATTGGGCCGCTCCGGCACAATCGGCTTTGTCGACAGCCGCTTTGGCACGCGGTTCGGGTCAGCCGCCCTTATATCGCTGATCGGAGCCTTCCCCGCCGTGGCCGCCCAAAACACCGAAGATGAGATCACCTCTGATGTGCTCGAGGGCATTGGCGAAGACCTTCAGGAAAGCGCGCAAAGCGTGATTGGCGAATATCTCTCTGTCTCACCGGTTATCTATGTCGATCAAGGTGCCCGCGTCACCGTGATGGTCGACCGCGATCTGGAGATTTTCTGACCATGGCGGCCAGCTATCTGCAAAGCTCGATCGACAAGATCCCCGAGGCGCGCGATCCAAAGCTGATCGAGCTTTGCATCAGTCCTGACGGCACGCTCTGGGCGGAGTTTCAGGGTGATCACTTCATGCGGCGCGTCGATCGACAGCTCTCGCCCAATGAAATCAAAGACCTTGGCAATCAGATTGCGTCCGCCGCGAACACCACGCTCAGCCGGACCAAGCCTATTGTCTCGGTCAGCATCACCTACCGTGACCGCCCCATCCGCGCGCAAATCATACAGCCTCCTGCCGTTGATGGCGGACACGCAATCTCCCTACGGTTCTTCGCTGACCTTCCATTGGACCAGATCAAACTGTCCTTTCTCTTCGGCAAAGAACGCAGCAACGAGGGGGCAAGGCGCAAGCGCAACGCCGAGCTGCGCGATGTCGTGGCCACCGGCGACATAGACGCCGCGATCAAGTTCTGTATGACGCACAAGCTCAACATGATCGTCTCGGGCGGAACCTCCACCGGCAAGACCGTCACGGCGCGAAAAATCCTCTCCTTCGTGCCCGCCGACGAGCGCATCATCACGATCGAAGAAGCCGCCGAGTTGCGTCCGGCGCAGCCTAATGTCGTCAGGCTGATGTCTGATCGCGATGAAGCCATGCGCAGCGCGGATGTCCTCCTTACTTCGACCTTGCGCATGCGGCCGGACCGGATTGTCCTTGGCGAAGTGCGCGGCAAAGAGGCCATGACCTTGCTCGAGGCGATCAACACCGGTCACGGTGGCTCACTTACTACCCTGCACGCTGAAACGCCGCAGCTGGCGGTGCAGCGCCTCGCCATCGCCGCCCTGAGAACCGATGTGCCCATGACCTACCAGGACATGAACGACTACATCACCCGGTCGATCGATGTGATCATCCAAGCCGGTCGCCATGAAGGCGCACGTGGCATTACCGAATTCTACCTGCCGGTTGATCCGGCCCATTCAAAGGAAACAGCCCATGTTTGAATACAAGATTGAACAGATCAAC
>NZ_JBXWSG010000193.1:0-1481 GCF_059613305.1 Ruegeria sp. BHSB056
TGCGGATCATTGGCCTATGACGACTTCTCTGTAGGTAAGACGGTCATCCTGACCGCGCCATCGCTGCGGCAATCGACCGAACTGTTCCGACGTATTCTGGAGTTCAAAAACTCTGACCCGTTTTGCCCGCCAATCGTACGGCAAACGCAAACCGAGCTTGAGGCGCACCCGCGACATGGTGGCCGTATCGTCGTCGTGCCTGCGACCGATCAGGCGCGCGGTATGACCGCTGACACTATTCTGGCTGACGAAACCTGCTTCCTCGACGACGACGCGCTGCTCGCATTTTTCCCCATGAGGCGTAGCTCAGGCAGAATTTTCCTGCTGTCCACGCCCAACCTGCGTCAGGGGTATTTCTACGACACTTGGACGTCGGCCAAAAAGGTGCGTCGCATCATGGCGCGCTCAATCGACATCCCACGGCGTCGGGCACAGGTCGAGTTTGACCGCGCAACAATGTCTGAGACGACATTCCGTCGGGAACACCTTTGCGAGTTCGTTGGTTCAGGCACGCCGCTGCTGTCTTGGGACACCCTTACCAAGGCATCGAATCCGAATGTCAAAGCATTGGAGTTGTCATGACCAAGCACGTTATCTTGCCTGACGGGCGCGTTGCGCTTCCTTCAAACGCTGATCCCGCAGCCGCCGGTACGCAGGTGTTCGGCTGGATAAAACACCGCGTCGGCCTCGATCTTGGGCGCAACGACCCGTCGGCAATCGTCGTCATACGGGATGAATGCTATCCTGAGTTCACTGGCAACGGGTTTGAGCAACGTCTTGGTGCGCGCCGCACGACCGTTGTATTCCAAGAATCCATTCAACTGTTCTCGTATACCGATCTTGCCGACTATCTCGCGAAACGCCTCGGCCAGATCCCGCATTGGACTCTCGCAATCGACGCCTCCGGCCTAGGTGCGCCGTTCTCGTCAACACTCGACCTCGCCGGGATCGAACACTGGTCTGTCGTCATGACGGCTGGCTCGACCATGTCGAAGAAGGGCAAGAGCGTCACGGTATCGAAAGGCATCCTGCTCGAAAACATGGCTGTCGGCATTGAGACTGGAACGCTGACGCTGGCTGACGACCTGCCGGGGAAACAAGACCTGCTGAATGAGATTGCGTCATTCGAACTGACCTCAACGACGGCCGGAAATCTCGTCTTGTCAGGCGGCGGCAAAGGGCATCACGCCGACCGTGCGATTGCCTGCGCGTTGGCCTACCTGTCCGCGACTGACCTCGACGACACAACCGGCCCGGTTCAACAGAAACTGACAGGTTGGGCGTGACGCTGACAAACTTTGGTCATAGTCGCACGGTACGCGTGCGGCATGGCACAAATTCGAAACAAAAACACCCTGAGTCACAACAAAGGTATCCGTCCGGCTTCCCCGCTCTGACGGCGTTCGGGAGAGAGTGTTAAAGATGTCCACTATCGATAGTGGACATCATGGGGCGCTCTATGGCGGGCAAGAAGGGTCAGA
>NZ_JBXWSG010000194.1:0-1372 GCF_059613305.1 Ruegeria sp. BHSB056
ATATGGGCCTTGCGTCCAAGGCGCTGATATTTCCAAGAAAACCGGCAGTGAATAAGCAAGATTCGGCTTATGTCATGTTTGGTTGATACTGATTAGCCCGCGACAGCGGGCTGCTTTTTGTTTAATTGATTTAATTCAATCACTTACCCTTTGTTGCTCCTGTTCTGTCGAATGGGTCCTGGCAGAATTGTGGCCCCGCCAACAAAATTCTTACGTGAAATTGTCAGATTCTCGGACGAATTTTTGCCCCGTTTCCTGTGCAGGTTCTCAAAAGATTGCGCGAAACGCCTGATCACAGATAGTTTCAAGAAACAGAATGTGGTGCAGTTGGACATGCAATCGTTCGAAGAACATCGGATCGGGGAACTCGCATGATTTCATTCGCGAATTTTGCCAAGAGGTGTGTTGCCGCTCTTGCATCGGCTGCGGCGCGTGCATTGGGTATCTGCGCCGTGTGCATCGGTGGCTTGGCTTCAGCACCTGCTGCCCACGCTTCCGACGGTGTCTTTATTCCATTCATCGCGTCTTCGCCACCGCCTTCAGGCGCAATCAACCTATGCAACCAATATAACTGGGCTTGCACTGCAAAACGCTCGGTCACGTTGTCCAGCCACCAAGAGCTGACGGTGGTAAATCAAGTGAATCGCCGCGTAAACGCGTCGACCCGTGAAGTTACAGATCAGTCCCAGTATAAAATGCGAGAGCGATGGGCGCTGCCAACATCCAGAGGCGGTGACTGCGAAGACTTTGCTTTGTTGAAGAAAAGAGATCTGATCCATGCCGGGGTTGATCCAAGAAAGCTTTTGATTGCAACCGTACTGGACACTCGACGGACACCTCATGCGGTTCTGGTTTACCGTTCGGCGCAGGGCGACCTGATTCTGGATAATCTCACAAACCGGATAAAACCCTGGACAGCTACGCGCTACCTGTTTTTGCGAATGCAGAATCCGAAGCGGCCCAGTCAATGGGTCGGGGTTTACGGACGCAGCTGACCTCAGCGGTATATTTACATACCCAAAATCGTGTCCTTGGACGCAGATTTGGTCTGCGCCCAAGAGAGTAGTCTTTGACCTGACGCTTGGACGGATTAATCCGAACGTTTTGCGTATCGACGTATTCTAGCCTCGAACCCACGACCGACGGAATTTTTTGCTATCGAATATTCTCCGCGTTCCTAGGGCCGGTTTCGCTGGTACCCGGTTTTCGTCTCTATCGGTCTTCTTCGTGCTCTTCACCACCGGGCTCTTCACCACCGGGTTCTTCACCACCGGGTTCTTCACCACCGGGCTCTTCACCACCGGGCTCTTCACCACCGGGTTCTTCACCACCGGGCTCTTCACCACCGGGTTCTTCACCACCGGGCTCTTCA
>NZ_JBXWSG010000195.1:0-1425 GCF_059613305.1 Ruegeria sp. BHSB056
GCCCGACACCGTTGGAGGTTGCAATCTTCCGCGACCCTCAGGAATTGAAGGCAGCCATTGATGCGGCGATACCCGACGTCATTGGTTTCTCAAGCTATTCCTGGAACCACCACCTGGCCTTGTCCTTTGCGGATTACGTCAAGGCGATCAATCCCAATGTTCTGACCCTCATGGGCGGCCCCAACTTCCCGCTGACCGAAGAAGAGCAGGACAGCTGGATCCGGACCATGCCGCAGATCGACATGCATGTGCGCGGCCCCACCTATGAGGGCGAGCGTGCATTCCTCAGCACGCTGCAACGGTTCATCGATGTCGGCGCCCGCCGCGAAGGCATGTGGGAAGAGGCCGTCGATGGCGCGCTTTACGTGCATCCGAAAACCGGAGAGATCCTGCGCGGGAGCGAGCCGCCCCGCATCCGCGATCTGGACGAAATCCCGTCACCCTATCTTGCCGGGCTGATGGACAAGTTCTTTGATACCGGCCTGTTTGCACTGATGCAGCTGGCCCGCGGCTGTCCGTTCACCTGTGCCTTCTGCAACTCGGCGGTCAAATCGAATTCGAAAGTTTTCCGCCATTCGTTCGAGCGTACTAAGGCCGATCTGGATTACATCGTGGCCCGCATCAACCATGCCAGCCCCTTGTGTTTTGCTGACGATAATTTCGGCATGTATGTGCAGGACGAAGAAGTGGCCGACTATCTGGGCCATCTGATGGATACATACGACTGGCCCAAATATATCCGGACAACCACCGGCAAAAACCGCGGCGACCGGATCATCAAGGTGATGCGCAAGGCCAAGGGCCGGTTGCCAATGACCTCGTCGGTCCAGTCCCTGAATCCGGTAGTTCTGAAGAACATCAAACGCGACAACATCAGCCTGGATACTTATACCGAGGTACAGCAGGAGCTTCATTCAAAGGGCATGCAATCCTATGGCGAGCTGATCCTGTGCATGCCGGGTGAAACCAAAGAATCCTTTATGGATGCGGTCGACAAGCTGATCGAAACCGGTGTCAGCCGGGTGGCGGCACACCAGCTGATGCTGTTGCATGGCGCGCCACTGGCCAATCCTGACAGCCGCAAAGAATTTGGTTTCAAAACCCTGCACCGGGTCGTTGCCCGATGCCTGGGCAAATATAACGGTCCAACCGTGGTCGAGACCGAGGAAATGGTGGTCCAGTCCGAGAATTTCTCGTTCCAAGATTATCTGGACACCCGTGTTTTCCATCTGCTTCTGACGATCTTCTATTATGAAGACAATTTCGAAGAAGCCTTCCGGCTGGCGCGTTCTCTCGACATCCGACCGTTCCAGATCATCAAGCATATGCAAAAGATTCTGGATCAGGCACCGGAGCCGTTCCGCAATGCAGTGGCTGGTTATCTGGAAGAGAACCAGGCTGAGCTGTTTGAAACCCGTGCCGATT
>NZ_JBXWSG010000196.1:0-1366 GCF_059613305.1 Ruegeria sp. BHSB056
CACTGACCTGCCAAGTGCTGAACGCGCGTGTGCAGGGCTAGAAAACTGATCAGGCGGCCCTTACCGTCCACTATTGCGGTCCTGTCTGGGGACCGTTCAACCGCAGCCGAAAAATGTGCGAGCAGGTCAGCCATTCAGCTTCAGCCCAAGCAGGGAATATCGTCGGAAAATCGTCGCGCCTTCCGTTGCGCTGCGGTCGGCAGAACTGTTGTTATCATGGATCAGCGCATGAATGGCGGTGTCGTACCCCATGCTGAATGCCGTCATGTGAAACCTGTGTGCCAGATGCCGCCCGGCACCAGGTTCGAGACTTGCATAGGTCTTTAGGATTGCGGACCTCGGATTGGGGCCTTCGGCATAGTTGGGAATGCCGAACAGAAATCCGGCCAATGTTCCGTTACGGCGGCGTGCAAACAGGATCAGGTCGCGCTTCATCATCGGCACAACCGGCATATACATGGCCAGAAAATCTGCCTCGGAAATCGGCTTGTAAAACGCGTTGTTTGAGAACGCCCGGGTCGAAAGATCGAAGACCTGACGGAACAGGGCTTCTGGGTCTGTTCCGTCCCACTCTTCCACAACGAAACCATCGGTTTCCGGCGGTGCCGACCCGGCAGCGGCCTGTAGCGGCACCCGCGCCGAAAAGTACCGGCTTATCTCGGCAAAACCTGCCGACCGGAACACCTCGGGCTCATGAGGTTTGTTGCTGGGCTCCATCAGGAACGGAGCGGTCCCGTCGCTGTCTGCGACGAACCTGTAACTGTGCCAGGTATCGCCCGACATAGGTCCAATGATGCGGTCGAGGCCGGCGTCTTGCACCTGCTCTATGCCTTTGCGCAGTATTTCGAGGCCGGCTTCGGGCGATTTACAGGAAAAATCGCCAAAGGTTGCGGCGGGAACGCCGCCCCAGTTCGGACCGTTCAGATATACGGTCAGCTTTGCATCAGCCGTTTTGATGGTCTCTTTGGTCATGAAATAACTCCGGAAAAGAACCCCGCACCAAGCGATCCAGCAACGATCCAAACGTAGTAAAGCAAGGGCGGGGCAACGGCCAACAACGTCAGCCTGAGCACTCTGTCTTTTTCGAGCCAGTGTGGCCGGACCAATGGCACTGCGACTGTACAAAATAATGAGAACAGGGCCAGAACCGTCAGCGGCTCGGCCCAGTTTGACTGTTCAGAATTCTGGGAAACAGCCCAAGTCCGAATGATAAACAGGACAGCCGCAGCAAGCGGTATCGCAAAAGGAATGGGACGCAGCGCGACAACAGTGAGTCCCATGGCCAACCCCATCGCACTGAGCCCAAAGAAGGAAATTGCATCCCATCCCGTTGCATTGCCAGCCGCAAGCCAACCGAACCCCAAAA
>NZ_JBXWSG010000197.1:0-1053 GCF_059613305.1 Ruegeria sp. BHSB056
CTGCGGCGCTGTGGTTCACGCTGCCGGACGGGTCGAACATGTGGCTGATGCTGTCGGCCTTCGGTCTGGGCTTCGTGGGGGCGGAATACGCGCTGATCTTCATCAACTCGCAATTGCCCGATCTGGGTGATGACAACGAGGTGGGCGAGATCTCGGGCTCGGGCTTTGCCTTCGGCTATTTCGGCGGGCTGATTTCCCTGGCGATCATGCTGGCGCTGTTCGTCGAGCAGCCCAACGGCAAGACGCTGATCGGGATGGAGCCGCTGTTCGGGCTGGACGCCGGCGCGCGCGAGGGCACGCGCTTTGTGGGGCCGTTCACCGCCGGGTGGTTCATCCTGTTCATGGTCCCGTATTTCCTGTGGGTTCGCGACGATCCGGCAGCCGACAAAAAGGGCAGCGTATCCGAAGCGCTGCGCCTGCTGGGAAAATCCGTGGCCGCTCTGCGGTACCGGGTCAGCCTGGCCAGCTATCTGGGGTCATCGATGTTCTACCGGGATGCGCTGAACGGGCTGTACAGTTTCGGCGGCGTCTATGCGCGGCTGGTGCTGGAGTGGGACGTGATCAAGATCGGCATCTTCGGCATCATCAGCGTGCTGGCTTCGGCGGTATTCGCCTGGATCGGCGGTAAGCTGGACCGGAAATTCGGCCCCAAGCCGGTGATCCTGACTGCGATCTGGGTCTTGATCCTGGTTTGCACCACCATCGTGTCGATGGACCGGTCGCAGATCTTCGGCATCGCCCTGCCCCAAGGGTCGGGCCTGCCGGACATTGTGTTCTTTGGCTGCGGCATCCTGATCGGCGGGATGGGTGGCATTCTGCAATCGGCCAGCCGGTCGTTGATGGTGCGCCACACCGACCCGACGGCCCCGGTCGAGAGCTTTGGTCTTTATGGTCTGTCGGGCCGCGCCACCGCTTTTGCGGCGCCATTGTTGATCGGAATTGCAACATCCGCGACCGGCAGTGCGCGGTTGGGGGTGTCTCCGATCGTCGGGTTGTTTATTCTGGGATTGTTCCTAATGCGCTGGGTCAAACCGGAAGGGGATCAGAGCAGAT
>NZ_JBXWSG010000198.1:0-1158 GCF_059613305.1 Ruegeria sp. BHSB056
GGTGGAAAATGAAGATGGCGGCCAGAAACACCGGCGTCCAAGGCAGGTCCATTATCGCCAGAAATACGGGCGAGGCACACAGGGCCTGAATGGTCTCGAGGTCGCGCAGCGACCGGGCGGGTGTGGCCCGGGCTTGAGGATAAAGAGCATGGCGCAGGGTCGCGTCGAACACACGATCGTCCAGGTCGGACTGAAACCTGGCGCCGAACCGGGCAATGATCCGCCCGCGGGCATAGTCCAGCATTGCCATCAGGCCATAGAGCAGGGCGACCAGCAGAAACAGCGCCGTCAGCGTCTCGACCGCGCGCGAGGACAGGACGCGGTCATAGACCTGAAGCATGAACAGCGGCCCGGTCAACATCAGGATGTTGACGAAGACGCTGAACAGGAAGGTCAGCAACAGGAAGGTCGATCCCTGCCTGCGTGCGGATTGAAGCTCGGGGTCCGGGCGGAGATTTTCAGGGTGCTTCGGGCTCACGATCGGTCAACCTTTGTCATTCATGCGCGGATCCGGGGCTGTGACAAGCTTGGGCCGCAGCCAAACCCGGGATTTACCAGCCTCGCCCGGCCTTCTGAAGTCGCAAGGGGCGCCGGAGTGCAATGTGCGGCGGTTTCTTGCCAGATTGACCGGCCGGATTCCGCCTCACTCAGGCACTCTGGGGGTGCGGCTACCCGATGTTGCAGCGAGCCTCGTCGCAGCTACGATATATGGGTGACATCGGTGGAACAACAGTTTTGTCCACCGGTTGCCAAGGCTCGTGAACGGTCAGTTGTCGAGGCTACGGAAAATCCGCGTGGTCGAGAAATACCGTTCCAGTTCTTCGATCCGTTCCTTGCTTTCTTCCCAGCGGGCTTCTTGCACCTCGGCGATCAGGGTCTCGGAGATCAACTGCAATGCGATGGTGAAATCCCAGCTCGACGGGGCCTCGACCAGTGCGTGGAACGTGTAATCCGCCGTCCGCACGATGGGTGAGCCCCACTGGTCGGTGAACAGAACGACCGTCACACCCCGATCCGACGCCACCTGCGCCAGCTTCTCCAGTTGCGCTTCGTAGCGACGGATGTCGAAGATCACCAGGACCCAGCTGTCATCCATGTCCAGCAGGTATTGCGGCCACACGTTGGCCGAGTTGCCCAGCATCGTCACGTTGGGCCGGA
>NZ_JBXWSG010000199.1:0-1288 GCF_059613305.1 Ruegeria sp. BHSB056
CTGGACAGAACATCTTCTCGGGCCCGCAAGGCGGCGAAACGGACGCATTCTATCACTTCATTGCCGGGTTGCAGAACCATCTGCCCGCCGGTCTGGCCGTGATGGCACCCTATGTGAACTCCTATCGTCGCTACGTGAAGGACCACGCCGCACCGATCAATCTGGAATGGGCCCGCGACAACCGCACTACGGGCATTCGCGTTCCTCTGTCCGGACCTGAATCGCGCCGTGTCGAAAACCGCATCGCCGGTATGGACTGCAACCCGTATCTGGGCATCGCCCTGTCGCTGGCGTGCGGCTATCTGGGTCTGGTCGAACAGGAGCGTCCGCGTCGTCAATTCTATGGTGACGCCTATGAAGGCGAAGGGGATATCCCCCAGGTCATGGGCGATGCGCTGGATCTGTTTGACGAAGCCACCGCCCTGCACGAAATCCTTGGCCCTGAGTTTGCCCGTGTCTATGGCATCGTAAAACGGGCCGAGTATGAAGAATTTCTGCAGGTCATCTCTCCGTGGGAACGGGAACATCTGCTGATCAACGTCTGAGACTTTTCGTGAACCTGCTCTATTCCAATGACCGCAAGGGCGAATATCCTGCCAGCTGGTATGCCGCGACGGCAAACCCAACGGAACGCTTTCCTGTTTTGGCCAAAGATATTACGGCGGATGTCTGCGTTGTGGGCGGCGGCTACACAGGCCTGTCCGCAGCATTGCATCTGGCCGAGGCGGGGTTAGATGTCGTTCTGCTTGAAGCCCACCGTGTCGGATTTGGTGCCTCGGGGCGCAATGGTGGCCAACTGGGCAGCGCGCAGCGGATGGATCAGGAAGACCTCGAGCGTCTTGTCGGAGACGCGGATGCCGCAAAGCTGTGGGACCTGGCCGAAGACGCCAAGGATCTGGTCAAATCACTGATCGCCAAGCATCAGATCGCGTGCGACTTGCAACCCGGTGTCGCGGTTCTGGGTCTGTCAGCTTCAGAACGAAAAGAGCTGCATAACCATGCAGACCATCTGTCCGACCGGTATCACTATGACCAGATCAAGCTACTGGATGAAGAAGAAGGCCACAAACTGTGCCCCTCACCCGCTTATAAGGGCGGGTATCTGGACATGGGGGCCGCTCATCTGCACCCATTGAACTTTGTGCTGGGGTTGGCGCAGGCGGCGGCCAAAGCGGGTGTTCGCATTTTTGAGGGCACCGAAGTCCTCGATATTGACGAAACCCAGCCTGCGCTGATCCGGACCGCCAAGGGGAACGTAAGGGCCGACCATGTTGTGCTGGCCTGCAAT
>NZ_JBXWSG010000200.1:0-1186 GCF_059613305.1 Ruegeria sp. BHSB056
CCCCCTTCGACGATTTCCACAACCTTGCGGGCCAGATCGGCAGAGCCTTCCGAGCCCAGCTCCCAATGGCGCGACAGAACCGCCTCGACCCCATGAGAGGCGCAATAATCCTTCACCGCCTGAACCTCGGCATCGGTGTCGGTGACAAAGTGGTTAATGGCGACAACAACCGGCACACCGAACGACTTCACGTTCTCGATATGGCGGCCCAGGTTGGCGCAGCCCGCCTTGACCGCGGCGACGTTTTCCGCACCCAGATCGGCCTTGGCGACACCGCCATTCATCTTCATCGCGCGCACGGTGGCAACCAGAACCACGGCAGAGGGCGCAATGCCCGCCTTGCGGCACTTGATGTTCATGAACTTCTCGGCACCCAGATCGGCGCCAAAGCCCGCCTCAGTGACCACATAGTCAGCCACTTTCAGCGCGGTCTTGGTCGCGATCACCGAGTTGCAGCCATGCGCAATGTTGGCAAACGGGCCACCGTGGACAAAGGCCGGGTTGTTTTCCAGCGTCTGCACCAGGTTCGGCTGCATTGCGTCTTTCAGCAGAACGGTCATCGCGCCTTCGGCCTTGATGTCGCGGCAATAGACCGGCGTCTTGTCGCGGCGATAAGCCACGATGATATCACCCAGACGCTTTTCCAGATCCTTCAGGTCGTTTGACAGGCACAGGATCGCCATAACCTCGGACGCCACGGTGATGTCAAAACCTGTTTCACGCGGGAACCCGTTCGACACGCCGCCCAGGCTGGCGGTGATCTGGCGCAGGGCACGGTCGTTCATGTCGACCACACGACGCCATGCGACCCGGCGGGTGTCGATCTCGCATTCATTGCCCCAGTAGATGTGGTTGTCGATCATCGCCGACAGCAGCGAATGGGCCGAGGTGATCGCGTGGAAATCGCCGGTGAAGTGCAGGTTCATCTCTTCCATCGGAACAACCTGCGCATAGCCGCCACCCGCAGCGCCCCCCTTCATGCCGAAGTTCGGGCCCAGCGAGGCCTCGCGGATACAGATCATCGCGTTCTTGCCGATGCGGTTCAGACCGTCACCCAGACCAACCGTTGTGGTCGTCTTCCCCTCACCCGCAGGCGTCGGGTTGATCGCCGTCACCAGCACCAGCTTGCCGTCCTCACGACCCTGCACCGAGTTGATGAACTCCTGGCTCACCTTCGCCTTGTCAT
>NZ_JBXWSG010000201.1:0-1111 GCF_059613305.1 Ruegeria sp. BHSB056
GTTTCACGGCCAGCTTGTCCGGGTCCAGCCCCCACAGTTTGCGCACGTAGGGGAAATAGAAATTGTCCGAAATCGTCGGCCCCAGCCCGTCATAAAGGACGGTCGAGAATGTCTCGGGCCCGGTGCTTTTCTTGCGGAACGGCTTCAGCACCATGTCCCCGATCAGCGACAAGGCAAAGGGTTTGGGCAGGCGCATCAGCGCGTCAGTCAGTTTCAGCGGGAAGTGGATCCATTTTCCGCCCAGCCGGATGCGCCCGTGGCGCGGGCGCAGCAGCAGATCGTCCCCCAGCAGGGCTTTCACATCGGCCAGAACCTCGGGCTCTGCCGCCGGGTGAAACCGGTGCGAGCCATAATCGCAAATCACGCCTTCAACCGGGAAGGACGCTGAATTGCCGCCCGCGATAGCGGCGCGTTCGATTACCGTTACGCGGGCCTGCCCGGTTAACGCATGGGCCGCGGCCAGCCCGGCCGGTCCGGCACCCAGTATGATGATATGGGGCTTGTCGTCGCCGTTGGGTCGGGAAACATCCGTCACTTGCACTCTTCCTTTTGGGAATTTGCCGGGGTGCTGAACCGCATCCCGGACAGGGTCAGAACCAGCGCGCCAAGCCCGCCTGCCGTAAACAACACTACCTGCCAGACCAGCCCGGCGGCCACGACCGCAGGCGCGCTGGCGCCAAATGGGGCCAGAAACCCGGCCAGCGTGGCCTCGCGCAGGCCTAGCCCGTTCAGCGAGACCGGCAGAACCGCAATGATCTTGGCCAGCGGCCAGGCGAAAATCCATGGCCCGGCGGCTACATCGACACCTGCCGCGATGGCCAGCCACCAGGCCAGCAGGACCAGCACCAGCTGAATCAGCACAGATGCGACAAAGGCAATGGCCAGCGTACCGGGTTTGCGGCCCATCCCAGCCAGCGCATCGGCCAGGCGATGGGCAAATCCTTTGCCGGGCAGGGAGGGGATATAGCGCCAGGGCAGAGGCAGCAGGCGCGGCATCGCGACCATCCCCGCCAGTGCGGCCAGCAGGATCAGCGCAACCGGCCAGATCATATGCCCGCCCGCAGCGCTTTCCCATGTCAGGACCAGGCCCAGACAGGACAGGGTCAGCAAC
>NZ_JBXWSG010000202.1:0-933 GCF_059613305.1 Ruegeria sp. BHSB056
CAACGCGCTGTACGGAGAAAAGCGTGACCTGACCTTGATGGATAACAATGTCGTCGCCTCAGCCAATTTCAAGGAGATCATCGCCGAGATCATTGACTTGGGTTTCGAGCGCGGAGCCAAACTGAAACGCGGTCGCTACGAACTTCAGCGTCGCGTGGATTTTAATCAGGGGGTCGATGCACGGATTCTGTGCAAAGATCCGATGTATTTGCAGCAACTGTCGCGAATAGCACTAAAACCTCTGCGTATCGCTTTCGATCATTTAGGCGTTAAGAAGCCTTATGCGCAGGCTATTCGCTATTCTGCGGATGCGGGTCTGACCGAGTTGTCGAATTATATGCTCTACAATTTTCATGACAACCCGCGAGACCTATTCGAACGAATGCGCCTCAATGTCGACTTGAATGAGGAATTGAATATTCGAATTTTCTCATTCCCCATGCGCTATCAGCCCGTGACGCGACCAGACCGTGGACATGTTGGTAAAAAATGGAACTCCTATTATCTACGTTCAATGCAGGTCATATTGCAGGCCACGCACGGGATTGTCAGCGGTGCACCTGATTTCTTCCGCAGGGCTTACGGTGATACATACGAAGAATTCGAGAACATTTTGTTGCGCCCGCATCACTTTATTTTCAACCGGTATTGGTACGAGCAATTCGACGGGCGTGCTGAGTTCGAAACTTTCCAATCTGTAATGCGTAGTCTTTCAGAGGATGAAAAAACCGAACTTCTTGGCTATCTATGCAGCCGCGACAAGAACGACTACGAGGCCGACTTAACTGAGTTAGCCAAAGGTCACCTACGTGATGCGGCGCAGTTTTTCGTACCGATGTCAAAATCTGATGAGGAACGTATTTGGGAAGCGCAGAAGCGCAGACGTGTTGAGGATATAAGTGCATATCTCGTTCCAGAAGACGAGCGTGTAGA